>PWVB01000431.1 GCA_003562365.1 Anaerolineae bacterium | reverse complement strand
TAAAACGCCCGGGGAGCAGATATCAGACTCTTCGGAGCAATCTGCGTCGAAACGTGAAAATATGGCTGCAGAAAGGCAGCCTTCCAAACCGTGTCAAGTTGGCACAGTTTGGTAAACCAGGCTAAGATATGACGTTGGAGCAGGGTGCGGTCTTTGCGGTCATCGTGCTCACCTTGGTAATGTTGGCGCTGGAGTTGTGGCGTTATGACCTGGTGGCGCTGATGGGAATGCTGCTGTTGGTCATTCTGAGGATCATCCCGGCCAACGAGGCGTTCGCGGGCTTTGGAGATTCGGCAGTGGTGACCATCGCGGCGGTCCTGGTTTGCAGCCGTGGGCTTCAGAACTCTGGCGTTGCGGACTTGATGGCGAAGTGGATGTCAATGATAGGGAACCACCTTAGCCTCCAGTTGGTGGTGATGTGTGGAGTGGTGATTTTCAGCTCAGCCTTCATGAATAACATTGGCGCCTTGGCGATATTCATCCCCGTGGCCATCCGCGTAGCGCGACGGAGCGAGCGTTCGGCGTCGCTCTACCTTTTGCCTATGGCCTTCAGCGCCCATCTCGGTGGGTTGATGACCCTCATCGGCACGCCGCCCAACCTGATCGTCTCTTCGTTGCGGGTTGAGTACGTGGGTGAGGCGTTTGGAATGTTCGAGTTCGCTCCGGTGGGATTGGCACTTTCGGTGGTTGTCGTAGCGTTTATCTCGCTGCTGGGCTGGCGCCTGGTGCCGCGGCGCGAGGAGGGCAAGTCCGGCTTCGCCCAGTTCGTCGTCGAGGACTACGTCAGTGAGGTGCTAGTGCCTCCTGAATCACCGTTGGCGGGGTGCCGTATAAGGGACCGCGGGTCCGTCAGCGACGCTGATGTCTGGGTGGTGGGCATCGAGCGCGATGGCGAACGCCTGCCGGCGCCTTCGGCCTTCACGCGGCTGAAGGCCGGGGATGATCTGCTGGTGCGCGCTGAAGCCGAAGCTCTCCGGCAGTTCGTTCACGATGCCCAACTGGAACTGGCGGAGTCGAAGCCGATCAACAGTGACGCGGATGCAGCGGAAGAAGGGACCTCGGCGTCTCTGCTGGAGGCCTTGCAGTCTGACGAGATCAAGGTGGTTGAAGCAGTCGTCGGACCCGATTCGCGTTTGAGGGGCAGGACGGCACGAGCCCTGAGCCTGCGCGACCGTTATGGCGTGAATGTGCTAGCGGTGTCTCGACCGAGGACTCAGATTAAGAGTATGGTCGGTGACACGGTGTTCAAATCGGGCGATGTCCTGCTCATACAGGGGCCCGCCAGACGGATGTCGGAGACGTTGACACGGCTGGGTTGTCTGCCGTTGGCGGAGCGAGGTATCAGCTTGGGCCAGCCGCAGCGCGTGGCGCTGGCCATCGGCATCTTCGGGACGGCGCTGCTGGCCTCTACCCTGGGACTGCTGGCGATTCCCGCGGCGATGACGGCAGCTGCCTGTGGAATGGTGGCCACAGGCCTCGTCTCGCTGCGGGAAGCCTATGAGCACATCGATTGGCCGATCGTTATCCTAGTGGGTGCGATGCTCGCAATGGGAGCCGCGCTGGAGTCGACTGGCGGGGACCAGCTGATCGCTGATCAGATCCTCCGCATATCACACCATGTGGCGCCAGCCGTGCTTCTGGTGGTGGTCCTACTGCTGACGATGTTTCTCTCTGATCTGGTCAACAACACCGCAGCTGTCGTGTTGATGGCCTCCATTGGGATCAGCGTGGCACGCGGCCTGGGTATTTCGCTGGATCCATTTCTGGTCGCCGTGGCGATTGGCGGCGCCTGCGCGTTCCTGACGCCGATCGGCCACGAGTCCAACGTCCTGGTTTTTGAGGTCGGTGGCTTCGAGTTCAGCGACTTCTGGCGGCTGGGTCTGCCGTTGGAACTGCTGATCGTTGTGGTCGCCGTGCCGCTTCTTTTGTGGCTGTGGCCTATGTAGTCCTGTCTAGACCCAGAGTATGGCAATCCACCTGTCTGGGGCAAAGGAGAAGACACCGTGAAGAAACAAAATGCCTCACCTGAGGCAGAGGCCCTCCCTGCTGATGAAACCATTGCCTGTCCGGAATGTGGCAGCAAGATGCACAAGGGGGCGCTGCGGACTCCCGGACAACTCGATTCGACGGTCTTTGTCGAGACAAGGGGGAGGGAGGAGGAGCAGCACGGTAGCCTCAATGCCTGGGTCTGTGAGGCATGCGGCTACGTTCGGCTGAATGTGAAGCCTTCACGCCGAGCCTGATGAGCGGGCGTTCCAAGGTCGAAGTTGCGCGCATTTGCGTCTGCTGAATCTTCTATTATAATAGATAAGTATGATAAATTCGCCGAGTCCGGCCAGCGTCTGTATCCGTTATCGTGACGCTGATCTCTGGAAAGGCCTTAGATGGGGATTGGTTCTGATCCTAGCATTCGGAATGCTGGCGCTGACCAGTTGCCGGCCGACGGACCAACCGATTGAATTGAGCACACCAGGAGTTGATATGACCGCGACACCAGTACCCTCTGTCTTCGCCTATATCGGCACGTACTCCCGCAGAGGGAGCGAGGGCATTTACGTGTATCGTTTCGATCCCGCCACAGGCGCTTTGGTGCCCCTCGGAACAGCCGCAGCCGATAATCCTTCCTATCTTGCGTTGCACCCTGAGGGTGACGTCCTGTATGCCGTCAATGAGCTGGGTCAGTTTCAAGGCCAACCCACAGGGGCCGTGAGCGCCTTTGCGCTCCACAAAGAGAGTGGATTGCTGACACTGCTCAATCAGCAGCCGTCTCAGGGCGCCGCCCCAGCGCACATTACTGTCGATCGTGCCGGTCGGTATGTCTACGTGGCCAACTACAGCAGCGGGACGGCCGCCGTCTTCCCGATTGAGGACGACGGCAGTTTGGGGTCTGCAACTGACGTCGTCCAGCACCAGGGCTCAGGGCCCGATCCCCGTCGGCAGCAGCAGCCCCACGCCCACTCGATCAACCTGGATCCAGCCAATCGGTTTGCTTACGTTGCTGACCTGGGCATTGATAAGGTGATGATCTACGACGTTGCCACGGCGCCTGGCGAGTTGCGACCGGCTACCCCTTCGTACGTCGAGGTTGAGGGCGGATCCGGGCCGCGCCACTTCGCCTTCCATCCCAGTGGGCAGTACGCGTACCTGATCAACGAGATGGGCAATACTATTGTCACGCTCGATCACGTCCTGGAGACCGGGGCGCTGACACCGATCCAGACGGTGCCGACACTGCCGGAGGACTTTGATGGCGAGAATACCACTGCCGACATCCACGTTTTGCCGACCGGCAACTTCCTCTACGGGTCGAACCGGGGCCACGACAGTATCGTCATCTATGCTATCGACCAGGAGGATGGCACTCTGACCTATATGGACCATACTCCGACCCGGGGGCAGACTCCCCGCAACTTCGCGATCGACCCGACGGGGACCTATCTGGTGGCGGCCAATCAGGACAGCGACAACCTGGTGGTCTTCCACATCGATCCGGACACTGGGGTGTTGAGTCCGACAGGGCACGAGGTCAGCGTTCCAATGCCGGTGTGCGTGAGGTTTCTGGTCCCATAGTCAAGGGCGAAGCATTGTTAAGATCTGAGTTGTTGGTTGTATTCACTAGTTAAGAGGAGGTCCTACGATGGTGAAGGTTGGAATTAACGGACTGGGCAGGATTGGGCGCGCAGCGATGAAGGTGATCCTGGAGACGCCAGGGCTGGAGTTTGCCGGTGCCAACGACATCGCGCCGTTGGATAACATCGCATATCTGATCAAGTACGATACGGTATATGGGCGATATAACAAGCCGGTTGAGGTGAAGGACGGCAAACTGGTTGTCGATGGCACGGCTTACGCTTACTTCAGTGAGCGCAACCCTGCCGACATTCCTTGGACAGAGGTTGGGGCCGAGGTCGTCATCGAGAGCACGGGTTTCTTCCGCACTGAAGAGGATGCTCGTAAGCACATCGAGGCTGGGGCAAAGACGGTGGTCATCTCCGCGCCCGCTAAGAGTCAAGAGACACCGATGATCGTATACGGCGTCAACACCCAGGGCAAAGCTGCTCAAGTCTTTTCCTGTGCTAGTTGTACCACTAACTGCATCACTCCTGTGGTTGAGGTGATGCACCGGCGTTTTGGGGTCGAGAAGGCGATTATGACGACCGTGCACGCCTACACCAGCACGCAAGCCATCGTCGATGGGCCGTCAGGCAAGGATTTCCGCCGTGGACGCGCCGCCGCCGCCAACTTCGTCCCAACCACGACCGGGGCCGCAGTTGCGACGACAAAGGTGGTAACGGATCTTGCCGGCAAGTTTGACGGCCTTGCTATTCGGGCGCCGATTCCCTGTGGCTCGATTGCCGATCTGGTCTTCCTGACCAAGCGCGACACCACGGCGGAGGAGGTCAATCAGATCTTCCGCGAGGAAGCTGCTAGCGACCGCTATAAGAATGTACTCGGCGCCAGCGATGAGCCCTTGGTTTCTAGCGACATCCTCGGAGATCCAAGGGCTTCGATCGTTGATCTGGAGATGACCCGCGTCGTTGACGGGAATCTGGTCAAGATTTTGACCTGGTATGATAATGAGTGGGGGTTCACAAACCAGATGATCCGCGAGATCGTTGCGTCGGCTGGCGGGACCTAGGCCTCACCTTCCGATCTCCCCAACGCATTGCTATGCCCCAAATGGGGCTTTGGGTTGGGGAGGGTCATTGGAGTACCTTTCCGGGGATGCTGAGTTGGCCTCAGTATCCCCGGTATGCTTTACTGAAAGCAGGAGTGATGGGGATGGGATCGATGACCCGGGTATCTCGCCCACGGGAAGCTGCGCGGGAAACCTACAACGCTCTCAGTCGCTGGTATGATCTGATCGCCGCAGCTGCAGAAGCGCCCGCCCGGCGGCAGGGCTTGGATCTCCTCAGCGCCCAGCCTGGTGAGCGGATCCTAGAGATTGGATACGGTACCGGGCATGCCTTGGTGGCCCTGGCTCGAGCAGTAGGTCGCGGCGGATACGTCTACGGCGTGGATATCTCTGATGGCATGGCCCAAATTGCAGCGCAGCGCCTTCGGCGTTCCGATCTGATGGAGCGCGTGGGTTTGAGTGTCGGCGATGCCGCTCACCGCCACTTCGTCCCTAATGCGTTTGACGCTGTCTTTATGAGTTTCACGTTAGAGTTGTTCGACACTCCGGATATCCCGGTGGTTTTGCGCCACTGTCGGGCCTCCCTCCGGCCCGGCGGGCGTATTGGTGTTGTGGCGCTATCGAGGCTCAGTGAGAATCTCGCCGTGCTGATCTATGAGTGGTTGCATCGGCAGATTCCGCGGTGGGTCGACTGCCGCCCGATCTTTGCGCGTCGCATGCTGAAAAGCGTGGGGTTCCAGATCACCCAGACGAGGGCGCGCCGGATGTGGGGTCTTCCCGTGGAGATCGTCGTTGCCGAAAAACGGTCCTGATCGCTTTCGTGAGGCGCTGGCGGCGGTCTACGCTGAGGCGCCGGGCCGGGTTCTGCCCAATCCGTTGTGGAAGACGCTGGTCGAGCTTAACACCGGCACATTTTCCTGTCTCGTTGAGGCGGCGAACCATGTTGTGACCCGCCTTTCGGCGTACAGCCGTGAGGTGCTGGCGCTCTACTGGACCCTTGATCGCAGCGAGCCTTTGCCGCCGGCTCTCATCAAGGGTGTGAACTTGGCGTTGTTGCACGCCGATTTTGCCAGCACAGGCGTGCGCTCGGCCTTTCCGTGCCAGGAAGGCTACTTCCGCCTGATCCGGCGGGGCCCTCTCGATGTCAATGTCCAGCTTCCCTCTGGATTCCGGCTTTGGCCGGCGGAACCGGAGAGAGAGGCGCCGCAGGTCGCTGACTTTATCGCTCGGTGTTATCGTGATTTGCGGCCCACTGCGCAGGCGGTGCGGCGGTGGACTCACCACCCGACCTTCGCCCCAGACCTGTGGCTTTGGATTATCGATGAGATCCACGATCGACCTGCGGCGTTAGGCATCGCGGAGTTCGACGTCCGGCATCGGGAGGCGGCGCTGGAGTGGGTGCAGGTGCTGCCGATCTATCACCGACGAGGATTGGGCACGGCGCTGGTGCAGGCGTTGCTGCAGCGTCTCGCGTCCCGAGCGCTCTTTACCACGGTTAGCGGACGGATCGACAATCCTAGCCACCCTGAAGCGCTCTACCGACGCTGTGGGTTCCAAGGCGATGATGTGTGGTGGATACTGCGGCGCTGATGTAGTGCTGGATTGCTTTTCAGCGAGCCAGGCGTATACTAAAGAAGGATATAGTGTAAACTCTAAAGGAGGCAGCAGATGGATTATCGATCTTTAGGACGAACCGGGGTGCTGGTGTCGCCACTCTGCTTGGGGGCGATGAACTTTGGTGGGCCCACCGATGAGGATGCCTCGATTGCGATCATCGACCGTGCGCTGGACGCCGGGATCAACTTCATAGACACGGCCAATGTCTACAATGGTGGTGAGAGCGAGCGCATCGTAGGTAAGGCGCTTCAGCAGAACGGTCTGCGGGACCAGGTGGTGCTGGCCACCAAGGTGCACGGTCAAATGGGCGAGGGACCCAACGAGCAAGGGAACTCGCGCTACCATATCATCAAGGCCTGTGAGGATTCGTTGCGGCGGCTGCAGACCGACCACATCGACCTGTATCAGCTGCATCGACCATCGCTGACCATTCCACAGGATGAGACGCTGCGGGCCTTCGACGATCTGGTGCGTGCGGGAAAGGTGCGCTACATCGGCTGTTCTACCCATCCGGCTTGGATGGTGATGGAGGCACTGTCGATCAGCGAGCGCCTGAATATCGCCCGCTACATCAGTGAGCAGCCGCCATACAATCTGCTTGACCGGCGGATCGAGAACGAGCTGATTCCACTGGCACAGGCCTATGGGTTGGCGATTCTGCCCTGGTCGCCTTTGGCGGGAGGCATTCTGGCAGGGAAGTACACTTCGGAGATGCTCGATGAAGAGGCGTATCCGGAGGGATCGCGGGCCGATCGCAGTGGCGAGTGGTTCCGATCGCGCGTGACTCGCGCCGGCGTGAAGGTGGCAAGCGAGGTACAGAATATGGCTGAGGAGCGCGGTATGAACGCCGCTCAGTTGGCCACGCTCTGGGTCAAGGATCAGCCCGGTGTAACCTCACCTATCATCGGTCCGCGCACGATGCAGCATCTTGAGGATGCGCTGGTTGTACTCGAGATGACGCTGTCCGACGAGGATAGTCGACGTCTCGACGAACTCGTCCACCCGGGTAACGCAGTTTCCGACTTCCACAACAGTAACCCGTGGATGAAGGCTCGTATCATCCCTTGACGGCGGGGTACCGAGCATAGTGGGGCGGCCTGGGCCGCCCCATCGTCGCCTCAGCGGATTAGTGAGGTCCTTTTTTCGCAAAGGACGGTGCAAGTATGAACGAGCTGGAGGAAGACGATAGTGTCCTGAGCGTGGGGCCTGAGGGATCCAGCGCTCGGGTGATGATTGTGGAGGACGAGGCGGTTCTGGCGGAGATGACCCGGCTGATGCTGGATCGTTGGGGCTATCAGGTGGCGGGGGTGCTTGCCTCCGGCGAGGAGGCTGTGGCGGACGCCTCGCGGCTTTGCCCGGACCTGATCCTGATGGACGTACGGCTGGACGGGGAGATAGATGGGCTTGAGGCGGCCCGCCGCATTGCCGGCTTCTGCGCTACCCCGGTGCTCTTTACGACTGGCTATGGGCACGTAGTGGGCGAGGAGGAGTTGCGCTGGTTGGGTGCGCGGAGCCTGGTGTTATCAAAACCTGTGTCACCCCAGGTGCTGCGGGAGGCGATCGAGCGGTTGCTGAGCCCAGATAGAGAGGCCGGGTGCCCACGATAGGTGCGCTGGATGGGAGGAAGCAGGATATGCGCTTGAGATTAGCCTATGGTCGCGACGGCCTCTGGGTTACGTTGCCCGAGCGGACACTAGTGATCGCGCCCCAACACGTGGTAGGATTGGAAGATGAAGCGCAAGAGCTGAGTCGGGCACTGGACGCGCCGCACGGTGGTCCCCCGTTAGCGCATTTGGTCGGGCCCCAGGATAGCGTCGCTGTCGTCTTCAGTGACATTACCCGGCCTATGCCCAATGACCGGGTGCTGCCGCCGCTGCTCGCGCGGTTGGAACAGCTGGGGGTATCCGACGAACGAATTACGCTGATCAACGCGCTGGGAACCCACCGGCCTCAATCGTCTGAGGAGCTCGCTCAGATGCTGGGCGCGGAGCTGGCGGCGCGCTATCCAATCGTGCAGCACGATGCCTGGGACCATGCGAATCTGGTCGGCGTCGCCCGCAATCGTGAGGGCCGCACGGTAAGGGTCAACCGCGCCTATGTGACCGCTTCGGTGCGGATTCTGACCGGCTTCGTCGAGCCACATTTCTTTGCGGGGTTCAGCGGAGGGCCTAAAGCTGTTTTGCCGGGAATCGCCGACATCGAGTCGATCCTGGATAACCATGGCGCGCGGATGTTGGCGCATCCTAAGGCAACCTGGGCTACCACGGTGGGGAATCCGTTGTGGGAGGAGGTTCGGGATGTTGCACTGGCTACGCAGCCAACCTTCATCGTCAACGTGACGCTTAACCGCGATCGTCAGATCACCGGGGTCTTTGCCGGCGAGCTGCTGGTCGCCCACCAGGCCGCTGTCTCATTCGTCGGCGCGCACGCGCTGCAGCCGGTGCCGGCGCCTTTCGATATCGTGATCACCTCCAACAGTGGGTATCCTCTGGACCTTAATCTCTATCAGGCTGTCAAAGGGATGTCGGCGGCAGCGCAGATCGTGAAGCCGGGGGGCGATATCATCGTCGCCGCGGAGTGTTGGGACGGCATCCCGAACCACGGTGAGTACGGTCGGCTGCTGAAGGAAGCAGCGTCGGTTGAGGGGCTATTGGCGACGATCACCGCGCCGCGGTTCCGCTGCCACGATCAGTGGGAGGCGCAGATCCAGGCGCAGATCCAGCAAAAAGCAAGGGTTCACGTGTACGCCGACGGCTTGACCGAGGCGCAGTTGCGCCAAGCGATGGTCGTCCCGTGCCGGTCCATCGAGGCGCGCGTCGAGGCGCTGTTACGGGAGAATCCCTCGGCGTCTATCGCAGTCCTTCCGGAAGGGCCGCAAACTGTACCCTACCTCGGTTAGCCTAGTTGCTAAAGCCAGCGCTGCTGTGACGGTTCTGTATCAGCTGGGCGGTTCAGCGGGCGCGAATCCGCGTCCGCGGATATCCCTGGCCCGGGTAAGGATAACAAAGGCACTCGGGTCGGTCTCCTCAACAAGAGTCTGTAGCGTGCGTTCCTGGCGGCTGGTGAGCGCGCAGAAGAGCACAGAACGAGCCTTGCCGGTGTACATACCGATGCCATTCACAGCGGTGACGCCCCGGTGCAACTCCTGCATCAGGCGGTTACCTACCGCCTCGCGTTGACCGGTGATGATAATTGCCATCTGTTCTTCCCGACGTCGTGTGGCTTCGGTTTGCGGTATCTCATAGCTCCTCGGAGGAGCCTCGCCATCGCTCGGCAGGAGTCGGTTCGCGATGGTCAGCCCCAGCAGCGTGATGTAGACTGCCAGCACGAAACCAACGACCCACGGACCGGCGATCCACTGACCCACCGCTGCCCGATCAACGATGGCCTCAAAGGTGCCAACCGGCGAGGGATGCATGCTCAGCTTTAGCATCCAGCTGAGGTAGAGCAGCGAGAAGAGCCAGATGTAGTTGCGGCGATAGCGGTTGGCTGCTGAGCGCCAGCGCGGCAGGACGAAGGTAGGATCTTGCAGGCTGGTGCTGAGGGCAGCGGACCAGCCCGGAGGCGGCCGGTAGGGCGGGGTGAGCATAGCAGATAGGAAGCCGGTCTCCAGCAGGCGCACGCGATGGTACCAGAGTGCATAGTAGCTGTGGCGTCGGGCTTCGATCCAGAGGAAGACGAGGAGCAGCAGCCCAACGAGCAGTAACACGAAGTGGGGATTCTCAGGCGAGCTGAAGGCGAAGGTCAACGCCGCGCCTACGGTGACAACCGCCCAGTTCGTCGTGGTGTCCAGCCGGCTGCGCCACAGATTCGCGCGCGAGATCTCGGCACGGTAGAGGTGGGTCAGTGCCTGGGCGAACTGACCTGAGTCCATCGTGTAGCTGCCGTGGCTCCACACGCAGGCTGGATCGATGGGCGGAATGGTCATCGACTCATCCACGGAGCAGGTCCGCGTAATGGTGCAGGGTCTCGCGTATGAAGGCCGCGTCAAAGTCACCGGCAGGCGCCGGGGTTTCTAGGATGCGGCGCGGAATTCGCAGTTCGGCGAAGTCGAAGCCCTCGCGTCGCTTGAAGGCGTGTTTCTCACGGAGGATCTCCGTGCCCAGATGCTCTAGATCGGCCTCCGTCCTCTCGCTGCCTATCGCAGCCAGTGCGTCCAGGATCAGGGGGAGCTCGTAGACCTTGCGGGCAAAGAGGCAGATGACCAGGCTGGTGAGTACCTGTCGCCAGCGCTCTTCCTCGATCAACTGTGCTGCGACGCCTTCGGGCTCCAGCGTCCGGCCTGCCTTGGCGGCGTCCTGATCCAGGCCATAGCCGGCGCTGTCGAGGTGGCTGTGGCGGGCGCCCGTCAGGTAGCCGGCGTGACAGCCCGGGCCAGTGTGATAACCAGGCATCTCGTTGCCGCCAAAGGCGAGGGCGAAGTCCTGACCACCATAGAGCGAAGCAGCGTGATCGACGCCCTGTGCCAAGGCTTTATAGAAGAGAGTGGGTTGGGAAACAATGCGCTTTATCGCCTCGATATAGGTTTCCGCGCCGCCGAATTGAAGGGGAAGCCCGTCGGTCTCCGTCTCACCGATCAGCCCCTGCCCCAGTGCCTCGGTGGCCCAAGCCAATGCTACGCCAGCGCTCATCACGTCGAGCCCTTGGATCTCTACCTCGTCCATCACCTGCAGCATGCCTGAGACGTCTTGGATGCCCAGCATACTCCCCACAGCGTAGATGGGCTCATGATCGTAGCCCAGCATTACCGTCTTGTAGAAATAGGGATCGTTGGGATAGGGGATGCGCAGCGCTGCGATGTGGATACATGCAACCGGACAGTGCGCACAGGCGATGCGCCGTCCCAGATAATCGGCGGCTAAGCGCTCACCGGAGATGGCTTCGGCACCCTCAAAGCGTCCCGACTGCAGGTTGCGCGTGGGCAGGGCACCAATGGCGTCCAGCGGCAACACGTTCATCGGTGTTCCGAGCTCATGGTACTTCTGCATCAGCTCTGATTGGGTAGCGCGCTGGTAGATGGTGTCGTAGGTCTGACGATAGGCCTTGCGATCGTCCGGCGCGAGATTGCGTTGCCCCTCGATCACAATCGCTTTTAGCTGCTTGCTACCGAAGACGGCCCCCAGGCCCAACCTACCAAAGTGGCGGAAGGTCTCGGTGATCACGCAGGCATAGCTCACCTGCTGCTCACCGGCGCGCCCAATGCGCATGATCGTGCGGTTCCCGCGGCCTGACTCGCGCTTGGCCAGCACATCACCGGTGGTGTAGCTGCTGCGAGTGCCCCAAAGGGCGGAGGCGTCTCGGAAGGCGACCTGTCCATCGCCGATGACCAGGTAGATGGGCATCTCCGAGCGACCCAGGATGACGATGGCGCCGTAGCCTGCCATGCGGATCGCGACGGCGCTGCGCCCACCGGCGTGGCTCTCGCCGAGGTTGCCAGTGTGGGGCGACTTGAACATAGCCACCGTCTTTGAAGCGAGCGGATAGAAGCCAACGAGCGGGCCGACGGCGAAGATGATCGGGTTGTCGGGGCTGAGGGCACCGGCGCCCTCGGGACAGAACTCGTCCAGGAGACGGATGGCGGCTCCGCTGCCGCCGAGCGTCGCTTCGAAGAGCTCACGGCGTTCCTCGATCCAGAACCGACGCTTCGAAAGGTCGACAAAGAGCACGCGCTTAAGCGGATCGTCTAGTCGCATCGTTGGCACTCCTTAAGTGTTGGTGTCAGCGGACTCGCTGGTGTGATCTGCTGCAGGGTTGGCCCCAGGCTCAGGATTGGCCCCACGGTCAATCTCCGTCAGGGCGATGACGTCATAAGGACAGTAATCGGCGCAATACCCGCAGTACACACAGATACGGGGCTTCTCCTGCGAACTGTCCCAGAGCACGGCGCCGAAAGGGCAGGCTGTCTCGCAGTTGTGGCATCCAATGCAGGCCGCACTGCGGAAGCGCACGCCGCCGCCCTCTCGTGGCACCAGGGCGTCGGTGGGGCAGACTCGGGCGCACGGTGGGTCGGGGCAGGCCCGACAGACAATCACCACGAATCCACGGCGGAAGCCGCCAGCGGAGTGGACGTGAATCCGGGACTCCTCAAGGCCGCCTTTTGCAGTTCGCCGCGTGCAAGCAAACATACAGCTTTGACATCCGACACAGTGGTCGATATCGATCACGGAAAGTCGTTTCGCCACGGGGGCTCCTTTCTTGTCTTGGTCAGGTTCGCTCACAGAGCTACCTTCAGGCGCCGGAAGCTGGGAACCGCCAACACGACACAGCGGCGCACAGTGTCTGTCTTCAGGATCTCGTATACTTCGTCGTCAGCCAGCACCTGCTGGGGCATCCGGTCCAGACCGTTGAGGGTCAGCTCAATGTGCTCGTACGGAGGCGCGTAGTCCCCAGCGCTCTCCCAGGTGAGCGTCAGATCTGTCTCGGATTGCTCCAGAATGAAGCGACTCAGACGGGCCTCTCCGTCCTGGTAGTTCAGTCCCTCTCCGGCGTCCTCATACAGCTCGCTCACCGACACACCAGGCGTTGAGCGAGGGTATATGCTCAAGCGCAGGAACTTATCCTTGCGCTGCTCAACACTGGGGCCGATCTCGCCCAGCGGCAGGACGGTGCCCTCTCGAACTAGCAGAGGCAGCGTCTCCAGCGGAGCGAATTGGGTGATCGTCTGCCCACCAGGATGCAGGCGATTGTTCCAGAACTCGTACCAGGCGCCGGTGGGTAACGATACCAGGCGCTCCACTGTGCCCGAGGCCAGCACCGGTGCTACAAGCAGCGCGTCACCGCACAGGAATGCGTCATCGACGTTCCACAGCGTCTCTGTAGAAGGATCGGCCCAGGCCAGAGGGCGAACCATAGGCCAGCCGCGAATGCACATCTGCCATAGAGCTGTGTAGAGGTAAGGGAGCAGCTCGTAGCGCAGCTCGATGAAGCGGCGGACGACGCTTAGATAGGGTTCGCCGTACGACCAGGGCTCCTGGTCGGGGGTTCCTTTAGCGGTGTGGGCGCGGAAGAAGGGCATAAACGCTGCCATCTGCACCCAGCGCGTGAAAAGCTCTCCATCGGCCTCGCCGATGAAGCCGCCAACGTCTGGGCCGGTGAATCCTACTCCCGAGAGACCTAGGCCCATCACCATCGGAACGGTCAGCGCCAAGGCCTCCCAGGTGCTCTCATTGTCCGCTGTCCAGGATGTGGCGTAGCGCTGCACGCCGGCCCAGCCGGCGCGGGTGATGACGACGGGACGTGTGTCAGGCCGCAAGGCTTCCAGTCCCTCGCGGCTGGCTCGGGCCATCAGAAGCCCGTAGACGTTGTGGGCCTCGCGGTGGTTGCCCCCGCGGCCCTCCAACGCATGGCGCAGTGTCACGGGCAGCGTTGGATCGCCGCTGGAGGCAAAGGCTGCCGGCTCGTTCATATCGTTCCAGAAGCCGGCGATGCCCAGCTCCACGAGATCGGCGTAGAGGTGACCCCACCACGACCGAGCCGCGGGGGCAGTGAAATCGGGAAAGGCGCTGTCGCCAGGCCAGACCGGGGCATGAAAGACCGTCCCGTTCGGCAGTGTGCAGAAGTGTCCGCCTTCGATGCCCTCACGGTAGACGGCGTAGTCAGGATCACGCTTTATGCCGGGGTCGAGGATGGTGATCAGCTTGACGCCCTGCTCGCGCAGGTCTGTAGCCAGCTGTGCGGGATCCGGAAATCGGTCTCGATTCCAGGTGAAGCAGCGGAAGCCGTCCATATAGTCAATGTCTATGTGGATCGCATCGCAGGGCACCCGGTGATTCCGGAAGTCCTGCGCGAGCTTACGTACTCGTGTGTCGGTTTTATAGGACCAGCGACTCTGTTGGTATCCTAACATCCAAAGCGGTTGCAGTGCGTGCCGCCCGGTTAACTCAGTGTACCGTTCAGCGAGGTCCGGGAGGGTGCCAGCGGCGAAGTAGTAGCGCAGTTCTCCTCCGGCGAAGCGGTGATCTGCCACGTCTGCATTACTGTTCCCCAGATCGAAAGTCGCATAGTGGGGGTTCTCGTAAAAGACGAGGTAGGACCGCAGCCCGCCGTCAGTTCCCGGGACGGCCCCAACATAGACGGGGATGTTCAGGTTGATCGGATCATCCCCGTTGGCATAGCCAGCGGGATCGGTGTTCCAGAGAGTGTGCGTGCGTCCTCGACGATTCCAGGGTGTCGCACGCTCGCCGAGACCAAAGAGCTTCTCCCGCTCTGCCAGAGCCACGCGGTGGCGAAGCTGCCCATCAGGGCTCCACGCAGTGTCAATATCAGCGCGGAGCACATCGCCGTCCGGCGTGGCGATGAAAACCCGCGCCGCGTCCAGATGGACGCCGACCAGCAGCCCGTTGGTGTGGAGCATTAGAGTCTCCTTCAGCTGGATGCTGCTGATCTCGGGCACGGACCATGCGTCCTCGGGCTTGGCGATGCTATACGGCAACGGTGCCTCAGGGGCGTCTGCGCCGTGGCTTCGAAACTTGATGCATACGAGGTCAGGCGCCAGGAAGGTGATGTCCAAGCACCCGTTTTCTACCTCTAGCACAGCACCGCGTTCGTTGATCTGCACATACTGCACCGCGCCGGGCGACAACCAGGCCGACGGCTCGGACGGACCGGACCCGCTCAGGGCCCGCAGGAACGCGCGCCAACGTGACGTTCCCCGACGGCGCTGTCCTTCCGGCGTCCAGGCGCTCTCAGCGCTTGCCTTATGAAGGGGATAGCTGGCAGCCGTGGTGAGGTCTTCAAGGCTGAAGCCACTGAGTAAGGCGGTTAGGTCACTAAACTTGGTCAGCATTTATCACTCCTTATGGGAGCCAGACCGCTGTGGTCCCTATGGGACTGCCGCGGCAGGTTCTGGTGGATCATCGGGCCAGTTCTAGGCGCCTAAAGGCGCACGGTGCACCCCAGGCCTGGCACATCGGTGGCGATGAGCTCGCCGTCGTTGACCGCAAACCCTACCTGGGTTGGATCGTCGATCAGGTCGAAGTGCCCATCTAGGTCGCTATAGCGGACCGTCGGACTGCTCAGCGCGAAGGCAAGCTCGGCGGCGATCAACAGGGCTGGCTCGTGCACACAACCCACCATCGTGGCGAGCCGCGCGGCTCGGGCGAGAGCATCTACCTGGCGACCCTGACGGATGCCACCGCAGGTCGCCAGTTTGATGCTCATGCCATCGGCGGCCCGCTGTCCTGCGATCTCAAGGGCCGATCCGGTGCCGATCACGCTCTGATCGGCGAAGATGGGCAGGGGGCTCTGTTCGGTGACCTGCCGTAAGGCCAGGACGCCGGCCTCGGGGGCCACCGGCTGTTCGAGCATCTCCAACCGTCCAGCTAGCGCACGGGCCACGGCAATGGCGTCTTTGACAGTGTAACCTCCGTCGGCATCGAGGCGCACGACGACGTGAGGTAATGCATCGCAGACGGCCTGCACCCGCCGCACGTCAGTCTCGGCATCTAGCCCACCCTTGAGCTTGAGAATGCGAAAGCCCTGGCGCGCCCGATCGCAGGCCATCTCCACCGTCTCTTTGACGGGCGCGATGCTCACGGTGATAGAGGTCGGGATGCGGTCACGAAAGCCTCCCAACAGCCGATAGAGCGGCTGCCCAGTCGCTAATCCCAGCAGATCGTGAAGGCCGATATCAAAGGCGCAGAGCGCGGAAGGACAGCCAGTCGTCAGGGGCTCCAGCTGAGCAAGGGCATATTCGATGTTGAGCGGATTGAGGTCCGGGGCACGATCGGCGCATCGCTGGCATGCTGCGGTGACGTCCACCAGCGTCTCGCCAGTAATCGATGGGTCAAAGGCGGCACAGCCCCAAGCCACCTCTCCCCGGCGAGTCTCCAATCGGATGAAGACGGTCCCGATCTGCGCAATTGGGCCCTCGGCGTGGTAGGCAGTGCGGTAAGGAATCCGCAGTCGCAGGATAAGAGGATTGACCTCGACGTGGGTGATCTGCATCGCTCCTGCTTCCTTCCTTTGCCAATGATCGGACCTAGACCTGCGATGGAAGTGGGAACCACCTCACGAACAGGCTCCCCGACACACATATTATATTATAGAGTTCAAACCGTGCTTGACAACGCGGGGCTTTCAGGTAGAATTTGTAGCGTTCGGGCCAACAATAGACCTTACATCGCACGAACATGCCGAAGTGGCGGAATAGGCAGACGCGCTGCGTTCAGGGCGCAGGGAGGGTTACCCTCATGTGGG
>PWVB01000238.1 GCA_003562365.1 Anaerolineae bacterium | reverse complement strand
CCTTACGGAATGCACAGGGGAACCGCATTCCCCTCCCCGTTAAAACGGGGAGTCCCCTGCGGAGAAATCTATGGAGGGGCGTTGCCGGCGATCCTGAGCACGGCGCACGGGAACGGGGCGTGGTTTCTGGCCAGAGCGGGATCGATTACGGTGTCACGCGATAGACGACAGACTCGTCATCCCGGTATGCGACACTCAGCCACCCACGCGCCTCCATTTCCGCGAACTTGGGCAGACCCTCAGGTGCCATATACGCTCGCTCGTAGGGGGTTAGGATCACGTAGGTCACCCCGTACAGATCAAGAATCGTCAGAGCGTGCCGTGCGTCCTCGGTATCATAGAAACGCCGCACATCATCTTGGCGTGCCTCAACCACGCCTGGAGGCATAACCATTCGCTGCTGAACCTGGTGCCAGCGCCAACCGATGACGGTGGGGAGACCAGTGTACACGCTGATCCGGCTGCGCCACAGATATTCACGGTCAGCATGCGCAGATTCAATGATGGTAGGGCTCCCTTCGACATTCTCTTGCAGCCAGCGAATCACACGATAGTCAGCCGCAAGCGGGATAGCAGTTTCGGCCTCATATTGGACTGCATAGGGAAGATAGGCCATACCGTCTAGCGTACTGGGCGCCGTCGGCACCCACCGATCGAGAAGTCGTCCGGGTATTGCCGTGATTGGGTACAGGGCAGCTATACAGAACAAGAGCACCACTGCAGCTGCGCTAGCATCACTGCCAATCTTACGCCATCCAGTTCGAGTCGGCTGTGTGAATCGCGCATCTCTATGCGAGAGTCGCTCCACAAAAACAGCTGCGGCGACACCCAAGAGCATCCAGACCTGAAGGTGGAACTTGAAAACTGTGTTCATACGCCCGATGTCGCCGATGAGGACTGCCACCTCGACAAACAGACTCAGGGCCAGAGCAGTTCCTACCCAAAACCAAAGGACGCGATGAGCCACGGAGGTCTCGCTGTGCATCAGCACTAAGGTAGCGAAGATCCCCAAAGGCACCGCAACCCAGGCTACGGAGACACTGAAGCTTACCAGCAACGCCATTATAACTAACGCGAACAACACCAGACCGGCCAGCGGCCACACGTTGCCGTGACGGGATAGAAGATGCTGCCTGCTCGTCAGAAAAGGTCGTGAAATCAGGCCGATGACAATCGGGAAGAGAAACTGACCGTACATCACTAAATAGACGCCCATCGGTGTCCGGCTGCCATCCCAGAGTCTAAAGGCAGCATATCTGACCTGATGATCCCGGGTAAATGGGCGAAACAGGAGCTCTGCACAGATCAGCAACAGGAGCGGCGTGATAATGCACGCGAGGAGCGGTCTTACGGCTAGAGTCCTGGTCTCTTCTCTTCCACGGTACTGGTAGCTGCTCTGAGCATTGGTTGGCGTCATTGACATCACAACTTGTGCAGCGTCGGGTGCTTCGACCGTCTGGGCCAGCTTGGATCGCGAGCTCATTGAGATCTGGCCAATAAGAAACCCAGCTACCATAAGCCCCATATAGGTAGGATAATCCCAGGTATTCGTCGCCCGAAGCGCTCCGCCAATCAAACCAGCAAGCAGTAGACTGCCACCTGATATCGGCAGAACAGATCGTCGTAGTCCCCGCCATCGCTTCCACCATCTTCGGCTGCTATGATTGTTACTCATCGGCCTGAACGCGCCCAGGCCCCACTGCAGGGCAATAGCCATCGCAGCCTGAGTTAGAGGCATTGCCATCATGTGAGCATGGAGGTCAGCGTAAAGGAAGGTGAAGATTGGGAACTCGTTGATCGGCCCTACTTCGCCAGGCCTCACTGGGATGATGCGGGTAGCGTTCCAGTACCACCACTCAGGTCGAAACGGCAGCGGAACGCCCTCGACGACAACTCTCCAGACTCCGACAAGAATCGACACAAACTCCTGATAGCCGGGGATCAGGCTGGGAAATTGCATACCCCCCACCTGATACAAACCATCTAGGATTAGCTGCAATTGTCCCAGGTTGCCGATTATAAGCACCAAGAACACGGCCCAAAGCCCGGTCCTATGGCTGCGTCTTCTGTCACCGTCCGCCAGATTGCTCGCAAGTGTGTAGGCCCCCACCCCGGTCAGAGCGAAAAAGGATGGAACGGCCAGATTGTAGGCGATGCTGGGCACAATACCCAGAGCTTTTGCCAAGCTCCCAACCATCACAAAGCCAAAGTAATAGTAATTCAGATACCCGCCGGCAAACCAAGGATCGTACGGCGGAAACCAGGACGACCGGATCACCGCATTGAGGTAAGCGAAGTCCATCGGCTTCTCACCGCCCATCGTTGGGTGCCACAGGTCCGGGTTCATCCACCGCACGCCGACCCAAAAAAGGTAGAGCGTGACGAAAAGTAGGTCGATGGTCAGAAGCGCTCGTCCGTGCTCCTTGATCAGCGCACGCAGCTCGTGCTGTCGGCGGATCGCCAACCACGTCGAGAGTCCAACTAAACCCAATAACAAGAGCCAGAGCACAGCGCGGCTATAAGGCAAGAGTCGCAGGCTTGCCAGAAGCCAGGCACTGTATGACCAGATGAGGAGACCGAGGATGCGGGCCAAGCCGTAACCCCGACACCGCAGGTTAGGAAACAGGAAATGGATCAGCGGAAAAGTAAGCCATCCTAGCAGACAGGTTAAAAGCGCCCAGAGCACGACACCGAAAGGCTGAAAGCGATTGTGCAACGCTTCGGCATTGAAAAGCTCAGACCAGGTACCTCCGCCTTCCTGGGCTCGGCGAGTTCTCTGATCCATAAGCAGCGTGGCCGTCTCACCTTGTTGGACGCCGTCGCGCGGAACTGCCCACCCAACCGAGTCTAGTAAGGCACGCGGCAGCAGGTTTTCCATCGCCGTGTTTACGACAATACTGCGCTCCCATTCAAGCTGATGTAGGCGAACCCCGACGAGCAGCATGAGAACCGCAGCAACTGCGATGGCGATCAAGACATGCCTATTTCGCATAGGCATTTTTCCATCTGGAGAACCAAGAGATAAGCAACACGCCGCCTTTTTGACTACGCGAAGGATTCATCGGCGACCGTTTGGTCTCGTGAGCGCCATGTCCCCACCCATTGGGCTATCTCCAAACTGAGCCTCGCTCAGCAGCTCATCCATGATAGCCACTCCGGTACGTCCGGTGCGCGGGCTGATGGCAACGCTGAGATCGCGACGAAAGGATCGACTCAGGTCATCTCCTGTGGCATAGTAGATCAGCGCCAGCGCCTGCAATGCATTAGCGATCGCATATCGAGACTCGATGCGCTCGAGCTCATCAAAGAAGAAAGCACAGCTGGCAAACATGCGCTGGCGAAAGACCTGGGCCTCCAAAAGGCCGAGCACCCGCCGACGGGCCTCCTCACTAAGATAACCGAGGCCATTCTCTCCGAGAAAACGCTCAGCACTGACTTGACCTAACAGCACCCGGATGTAGTCGTCGCGGAGCCGCCACGGCGCCACATCGCGACGACGCAACACTTCGGCATACACCTCATCTACGTCACGGGAAAGATTGTCCAGGGCGCGGCGCAGCACAGCCTTCCAATGGCCGCAGCCGGCCGTACACGGACATCCGGTGATCCAACGTCCAAGGGTGTGGCTACAACTCCAGGCGGAATTGTCGCGCACCTCAACCCGAATCGTCGGTGGCTTCTGCTTGAGAAACTGAGTCAGTGTCACGGTTCCGTAGTTGCCATTGGAATCACCCGAAGCAATCAGACTCTGCAACACAGCGACACCCTGACGATGATGATGGCCAAACGTCTCCCCATCGGTAGCAACCAGCGACAAGGTACCCGGCGGACGGGCAGATAGCACCTCACGGATCCATTCTTCAGCTCGCTTAGGAGATGGCATCTGAAACGACAGATAGTCTGACAACCACCGATCGCGAACAAAAACTGCTATCGAGCGATCACCGGAAAGCTCGACGAGATAGGGCCCAGCCCCCTGTGACAGGTCGCCGATCACCTGATCATTTGACAGAACTACAAACTCAAGGCCAGCCCGCGCAACTGCCTCGAGCGTCTCGTAGTCAACCGCCATCTCAGGCAACCACATGCCGGCAGGTTGATATCCGAAGCGGTACACGAAGCTTGCGATGCCCCAGTGGATTTGGCACCGCTTATCCCGACCGCGCGCAAGCGGCAGAATCGTGTGATGCACCGACTGGGCAAGACCGTTGCCGACGCCATAGCGAGTGCGATAATCCTTTGCAGCTAAGACAATACGCTGATAGGTGTCATGGGCATACTGGTCCATCCAGCGTGCCAGGGTTCCACCCAGGTTGAAGCTAATTGCGCCGAAATTGCCAACTTCAGCGTTTGGCGCATAACACTCCGCAGTGATACGCTCATTCCAGTTTGCGTAAGGTGCAGCCGAGGGCTCGCGCCGATACTCTCCAGTGAACGGGTCTTCTCTGGGTGGTTGATAGAAGTGCCCGTGTACACAGAGCAGTGGTTTGTTGTGATCCGTCATCCTGATGTAAGCCCCCCCGAGAACTCAACAACCAAGAGAAAAGCGCAGCCCGGTTAAGCTGCGCTAGAAGAACACGACCAAAGCAGCTAACTCGCTCGACTGGCCCGAT
>PWVB01000075.1 GCA_003562365.1 Anaerolineae bacterium | reverse complement strand
TACGGGGTCCGAAAGGCGGGACGCACCAAAAGCCAAGGAGCCAACGCCGAGAATAGTAGAGCCAACCCAGAAGCTAGAATCAGAGCCAGCCGTTGTACTGAGCCCCGCCACTGTGCCCAGCCCCAAGCGATGAAAATCCCCACAGCCCCGATCGTTGGAAACAACAGCCGGCCGTAGGGTGCACCGGTCGCAACAGCCCAGCGGACAAACGCGACCCCGTTGGCCAGTCCCGCAAGAGCCAACCATCCCAACGCCTGGCGAGAAAAAGAGGGCTGATCCCACAGAGCGCCACCGGGGAGCAGCGCTTTGAGACTACCTAGAAGTCCGACCAGAGCAATCAGCGCTGCTACGAAGTAGGCCCACCAGGGCGCGGTGATCAAGGCCTAGCCGAAGGCTGCCCAATACGAAGCCAAAGTCGCCAGCAGAGCGGCCCCATCGAAACGATTCAACGGAACCTGCATTGCATAGTGCGGGACCGTGCCCAGCCAATCGCCATAGCGAAGCGCGTTGTTGGCATACCATCCACCACCGATCAGCAGCGCCGTGAGGCCAAGGGCCAGCGCCCGCCGAACGCCACGCACAACGCAAGCCGAGTCGCGCACAGACCATTGGCCGTCGAGAGCACTCAAGAAGGCCAACAGGCCCACAAGAGGCAGCAACATCAACCCACTTTGCTTGGTCAAAATGCCCAGACCTACCGGGATCCCCAGCAACGCCCACTGATGCCAGGCAGCTGCATCACGCAAAGAAGCCAACGCGCCCAGAAGGACGAGACTGAACAGCGCGATGCTCAAGGGATCATTGCTTACCCCAGCATGGCTGGCGATGAACTGCGGGTTAAGCGCGATCCAGGCAGCCGTCCCGAAGGCCAGCCAGGTGCTCTGTGGCCAGAGCATACGGGCAATCTCATAGGCACAGAAGATCGTCACACCTCCCAGCAAGAGCGAAAAGGCTCGCAGGAGCGCCGCGGCTTGGACAGTCTGGCTCTGCGTCAGGGACGCCCCTGGCAGATGAACGAAGACGTTTTTGTTCCAAGACTCTGGCCCGCGCTGGGGGGCATGGCCCGCCTCCCAGCTGGGACTCGGGATCAGCCGGTCCGGCAGATCCTCCATCCTTGTCCAGGCTGTGAGGACAGCGCCCAACGCGTGATAGAGGGGTGGTGCATAGTAAAGAGGAGGGTCGTGATAGCCGATGGCCCAGGCCATCCCTGCCCCGCTGTCGGCCCGCCGCTCCGGAATCTGGTAAGGTGGAAGACGGCGGTTCAACCGGATGTAGCGAATCACCTGGAGGTGTGACGACTCGTCCGGAGCCTCAAGCACTGGAACCGCAGCAGCATAGCTAACGCCCAAAATCAGATACAGAGCCAACAACCCCAGAAAGCCCCAGCGCAGACTGCGGGGCGGGACGAAGCTATCGTGCATAGCCTACCGGTAGCGCAAGAATCAACCTCGCCACGTCACATCGTGACAGCTCTCCCGCAGCAGGGTCACGTTTTCCGCCACCGTGGCGCGATCGTTATACAGACTGGACCCGGAGATCAACACGCTGGCGCCGGCCTCGACCAGCCGCGGCGCCGTCGTCCTATCTACGCCGCCATCCACCGCAATGGGAATCCGCAGCCCACGCCTCTCGATTAGCGTTCTGAGGCGATGGATCTTGTCAAGCTGGCTCTCGATCAGAGTCTGCCCGCCCCATCCCGGATTCACGGTCATTATCTGGACTAGGTCGGTGAGGTCCAACACATCCTCCAGGACGGCAAGAGGAGTAGCGGGGTTGATGGTAATTCCCGCCTCAACACCTAACTCGTGAATCATCTGCAAAACCCGATGGAGGTGCAAGCAAGCCTCCTGATGCACGATCAAGCGATCGGCACCGGCAGCAGCAAACGCCTCCAGATGGCGCTCCGGTTCCACGATCATCAGATGGACATCAAGCGGCAGATTGACCCACTGCCGCAGAGCCTTCACCACCCCGGGACCGAAGGTGATAACGGGCACAAAGACGCCATCCATAACGTCGACCTGGATCACATCAGCCCCGCCCACTTCTGCCCGCCTTGCGTCCTCCCCCAATTGCGCAAAGTCGGCGGACAGGATTGAAGCTTCGAGGATGATTGGGTATCCACGCTCAGGCATTTTTTGTTCTCCTATTACAGATACCTTGCGACCATCTATACCCCAGCGATCTGAAGGATGAGGCTCATAGACACGCCACGGCCCACCTGATTACGTCGGTGCTAGCAGCCCGCTCAGGATGCTCCACCGAAAAGACGCGTTAGTCCCACGAGGGGATCAGCATCCAGGTGAAAATGGATGACAGGCCGACCCGCATCGAGCAGTGCCCGACGATCTCCCAGGGCCTGCGCCCGCTCAAGCACGCCGAAAGTGATCGTGGACGCAGCGCGACCCGCCTCATCGGGGATCGGAAGATCAAGCTCGGGATCCGCGGTGAATTGAACGAAGACACCATTGCCTCGATCGCCCTTGTGAAGCTGGCCCGTAGAGTGTAGATAGCGAGGGCCATATCCTACCGTCGTGGCCAACCGGTATCGGTCTCGCAGCTGAAGGCGCAGCCTCTGCAGCGCTGCCGTGATCGCTGCGTTTGGCGGGAGATAGGCCTGGAGCGCTATATAGTCGCCGGGGCCCGCCTCTGCCAGGAAGCGGTGCAGCGACTCAGCCTCCACGGGCGACGTCTCGTCATCGGGCAAAGCACCCTGCTCCCGATAGAGGGCAATCAACTCGCGGGCCTGCACCTTCGCGGCCTCGACGTTGGGTTGATTGAAGGGATGGATCCCCAAACGATAACCGGCAATCGGAACCGCCAGCCCCCAGATATACAGAAACTGGCCAAGGTCGGCAAGATCCGGCACCGTCAGTCGCACCACCGGATGCCCAGCATCTCTCAACACAGACAAGGGTTCCTCATCGTCCACCTGTCCCTTCAGGCTCAGAAATACGAAGACACGATCATCACCGTAGACCTGTGGAGAGCCTAGAGGCTCGCCCACCACCGGCAGGACGCCGGTGCCCGATTTTCCCGTACTCTCCGCGATGAGTTGCTCAACCCAGTCACCTAATGGCGCTAGCCCCGGAGGCGCAACCAGCGTCAGCTTGTCACGACCGGCCTTGGTGCATTCGCCCATAATCGCGCCCAACTCGGCACCCAGAAGGTTGCCGGTCACAGTACACGTCGGACAGCGATAGGCCAGTTCCAGCGCACTGTCGAGAAGGCTCGCGAGGTCTAGCCCGGCGAGACCGGCAGGGACCAGACCAAAGTGCGAGAGTGCCGAATACCGCCCCCCAATGGTCGGGTCGTTGAGAAATACTGCACGGAAGCCGAGTTCACGTCCCAGATCGGCAAGCGGCGTGCCCGGATCAGTGATCGCGATGAAGTGCTCTCCGGCGGTTGGAGCCCCAACAACCTCACTGACCTGATTATAGAAATGACGGAAAAATGAGAGGGTCTCGGTCGTGGTGCCAGATTTGCTAGCCACGATAAACAGCGTTTTGGCCAGCGGTAGTCGCTGCTGGGCAGCGCGCACAGCATCAGGATCCGTACTGTCCAGCACATTCAGCTGTAGGTACCCCGCTTGTGGACCGAAGATCCTGCTGAAGACATCCGGTGCCAGACTAGAGCCACCCATTCCCAGCAAAAGCGCGTCAGTGAAGCCGTCACCGCGCACCTCATCGACGAACGCCATAATCGATGAAATGTGGCGCCGCATCCGGGCAGGTGCATCCAGCCAGCCCAGTCGATCGGCTATTCCACTGGGGTCAGACTGCCAGATATGATAGTCGTGATCCCATAGACGAGCCAGGATCTCATCGCGAGCTATCTCCTCCAAAGCACCAGCCACAAGCTCCTCATAGGCACCGAGCTGCGCCTCCAACCGTCCTCCCTGCAAACTCCTGCACTTTTCTGCAATGCTCCGCATCAGCGAGGCAAACGGTTGGCTGAACTTCTCCACGCCCTCGATTAGCAGCTCGTACGTCACCTGATCCAGATCAATGCCCAGATCGGTGAGGCTCGCAAGCTTGGTGCGCGCCTCGTCCAGTCCTTCATCCAGCGTGGAGGCGACGGTCCCGTGGTCTAGAAAAGCGTCCAACGTTTCAGGCGGCAGTGTATTAACCGTGTGCGGACCGATCAGACCATCCACATAGAGCGTATCCGGATAATCAGGGTTCTTTGTGCTCGTGCTTGCCCAGAGCACACGCTGGACACGTGCGCCCTGCTTCGCCAAACGCTCCCACCGCGCCCCTGCGAAGATCTTCCGAAAGCGCTGATAGGCCATCTTTGCGTTGGCTATACCGATGGTGCCCTTCAGACGCGCAGCCTCCGGTGTACCAATAGCGTCGAGCAGCGCATCCACTTTGACATCAACGCGGCTGACAAAGAAGGAGGCCACTGACGCCACGCATTTCGGTTCGCCGCCGTCGGCGATCAGCTTCTCCAGTCCCGCCAGATAGGCCTCGGCTACGGCGTCGTACTGATCGAGCGAAAACATCAGCGTGACATTGACATTGATCCCTTCCCCTATCAGGGTCTCAATCGCCGGGAGGCCCTCAGAAGTTGCCGGCACTTTGATCAAGGTATTGGGCCGTCCCACAGCGGCGAAGAGCCGCCGG
>PWVB01000455.1 GCA_003562365.1 Anaerolineae bacterium | reverse complement strand
ATGTCCCGTTTGACGAAGATCGTTCCCAAGTACGGCGAGACAATCTTCCTCACGTCATGGCCGCACTGCGCAACGCCGTCATTGGCCTGCTGCGCGCTGCGGGCTTCACAAATATCGCCCGAGCGTTACGTTACTTCGCAGCACAGCCAGCTCAAGCCTTATCTCCAGACGGTCTGGGGAGAGAATGATAAGGCCCTAGGGCTTTTTCGTGGCGCCCCCCCCCTCTTGAGGAGTCGTTTCAACTGGACGAACTCCGAAGTGACGTGGCGCTTAAGCGATTATGGTGACATTTGCGGCTCGCAGGTGGCTAACGTTGCCGTGGGATCCATCACTCGGATCAGATGGGAAAATATGCAACCAAAGGCTCTGTGTCGCGCGCGCGAAGCGTAGATGTCCGCCTCACTGATACCGACATAACTAGCCAAAGGCGAGTTCTGGGTGGACCTCGCGAGTGAAGCCTAGAATGACAGAGACTTTGTGGCGCAGGCCCATCTGTTTCAGATAGTTCCACACTCCTTCATCGAGCTTCCGATCCGGTGCATACTCGGCAGGCTCGCCAGACGAACTCGTTTTGCGCCAACGCCAGCCCGCAAGAACTCCTTGATGACGCCACTACGATGGCCCGGGAGGCGATCCCACACCACCAGCAGCTTCCCTGAAATGTGCCGCAACAGGTGCCTCAGGAAGCCAATCCCAGCCGGTCCATCATCGACAGAGTTGCGGACAGCGTCTGATCTTCTCCCGGTTTCATTCACGTTGAAAAGGCAGGCGAGCGGTTGTTAGGCCATCACATCGGGTGCTTACGGATGAACTCCTTGGTCGCTTCGATGTAGGCATCGGGGTGCGTGACCTGTGGAACGTGGCCGACATTTGGGAATGCATAGACCTCTGCAGTGGGTAAGGCATCAGCGAGTTTTGAGATCACTCGACCAAACGCTGGGGGACTGTGGGATCCTGTCGTGATTAGCATCGGTCGAGGAAACGCGGTGATTCGTTGGAGGTCAAAGGCAAGCTGCTCCGGATCGTTCGCCTCGTCGAGAAAGGTTGATGCGTTTTCGATGAGCGTTTGCTGGGAGTCAGGGGGCAGCTGCGCCCAGGCACCCGGCCCGAGCGCCACCGTCTCGATGAACTGCTTGGCAGCACCCCTGTGGTCTCCGGAAGCGATACGGTCCACCACATTGTCGATGCTTTGGCTGACCTCATCGAGTATCGTCGCCGCGGAGGGATCGCTCACGATAAGTGAGAACAGCGGCGGATCATGGGCGATAACCCCTCGCAAGAGCTCGGGGTGCTCAACAGCTAGTCGGAGCGTGATGGAGGCGCCAAACGAGTTCCCGGCTACCCAGGCAGGGCCCAGGTCCAAGTGCACGATCAGCGCAGCGAGGTCAGCGACATCCTCGCAAATGCTGTCCTGCCCGGTTGGACGCTCACTCCCACTGTGACCGCGACGGTCGTAGGTAAGGACACGAAAGGAATCCTCAAAGCCGGGAACGACAAGATCCCAACCATGGTGCGAACCCCAAGATCCGTGGACCAAGACCAGGGGAATATTCCCAATGCCGCTGAGTTCGTAGAGAATCCGAACCCCGTTTACTTTCACTGTCGCCATAGTATCTCCTGTCGTTAGCTATTTCTCTGCGCAGTTCTACGTGCAACACCTGCAGGACGCGCCGCTGGCTCGCATAACAAGCTCTAATATTGGACAACAACCCAACTCCAGTCCCCTGTATCCGCTTCGGTGTTCCATCCAGGTGTCCCTGTTCTCGGGCCACAATCAGAACCATGACGTTGACGCTGAGATCATGTCCGTGTCGCTGATGTGAACCAGGTCTCGAGGCACGGCTACAGCGTCACACGAGAGACGCCCCACGCAGCTTGTGGGGCGTTCGCTTTTCAAGTGTTAGGTGCGCCGGTATCTGAAGGGTCGATGACCATACCGAATGAGTTGCCGGGCGGCACAGAGAAGAGACGCTCAAGGGGTCTCTCAAGAGAGGGCAACCAGACTATCTCGTTGGAGCCGAGACGACACTCCCGTTCGGACTGATACGCTAGGGCTTTCTCACATGTGAGAGAAGCGTCCGATCCGACGTTTGATCTGTGAAGTACCCGTTGCTGCCTGCTTCTAGCCTCCGCCCAGGAGTCTATGGTAGACCGCTGACGCAGCCATCAGGCCCACAGCACCCCCTAAGGCCAACGCCATGTACGGACGTCTCCTGGGCGAGGGACTGCCCTCTTGCGCTGCAACCCTACCGGCCTGCCGCTGCTTTGACTCCGCCGCGACGCCCAAGGTCAAGACTGTAGGAACTGCAGTACACAGAACACACATCGCTTACCCTCCCCACCTGCTATATGGCCACGCTATCGATCACATCACTCTCGTGCTTACCGTGATGTTACCGGAAGTTGGGGAAGCCGGCTAGCGCGCGATTGAGCCCGCGCCCGGCGGTCTTTCGAGGCGTCGCACGCTCTTGCGGCGGATCAGATGGTCTGTCCACCACCTATCGCGTTGGAGGCGCGGCTTGGTGTCAATGCATCAAGACTGTCTCACATGTGAGAGAAACGAAGACCCTTTTCGCTGACAACAGCCGGCGGACCTCGCGGTATGCGGGCTACTCAACCAACCCTCTCACATGTGAGAGACCAATGTCTCTCCGGCCACAGCCTCGGCCGTATCGCTGCTCTGGGCAGGATGCCCCCACGCAACTCGTGTGACTTCTTTCTACCTGGTCTCCATATGCGAGGTATGGCGGGTGGGGCTAGGGATTGTCAGGGAAACGATAGGTTCCCCCGTCTTGGTGGACACGAGTTGCGGAGGATGAGAAGTGAGTGACAATGCAGCTATGGCACGCTTTGTGATGCCGACCCGCGATGAGAGCCGCGCCGCCTACGCAGACGGTGATGAAGCTGTCATCGCCTTGTTTGAGCGGACACTTGGCCAACTCGATGGGCGCATTACACCAAGCCGCGATAGAGTGGTACCCCACTGTGTTGAGTAGCACGAATGAACTGCAAGTAGTTATTGTTACAACAAGAGGGAGATGCTAATGAAAGACAAGATCCCCGTCATCCTAGACACCGACATCGGCGGCGATATCGATGACACCTGGGCCCTTGCAATGCTACTCCAATCGCCGGAGTTGGACCTGAGCCTGATCGTCACCGACACTGGCGACACGACCTACCGTGCGAAGGTAGCAGCGAAGCTGCTGGAGGTCGCAGGGCGCACTGACGTCCCCGTGGCCATAGGCCTCCACCAAGGCGATGGCGACGCCCCGCAGGCCGCTTGGGTGGCGAACTACGATCTCGCCGACTACCCCGGTGAGGTCATTAAGGATGGCGTCCAGGCGCTCATCGATACGATCATGGCCTCATCGGAGCCGGTGACGCTTGTCGCGATCGGCCCGGTGCCCAACATCGCAGCGGCACTCGAGCGCGAGCCACGGATCGCGCACAATGCGCGCTTTGTGGGTATGCACGGCAGCGTGCGGCTGGGCTACGATGGCGCGCCCGAGACCATCGCGGAGTACAACGTGAAGGCGGATGCCGCGGCATGCCGCGCAGCCTTCGCGGCGCCGTGGGAGGTAACCATCACGCCGCTAGACACGTGCGGTTTGGTGCGCCTCAGTGGTGAGCTCTATGCGCAGGTGCGCGACAGCGACAACCCGTTGGCCCAGGCAGTGATGGAGAACTACCGCATCTGGGCCAAGGACCTATCATGGACACAGACAGATCCGGAAGCCGCGAGTTCGGTGCTCTTCGACACGGTAGCGGTCTTTCTGGCCTTCTCCGAACACCTGCTGACGATGGAGGAGGTCGGGCTCCAGGTAACAGACGAGGGCTACACCGTGATCGATGAGACGGCGAAGCCGATCCGGTGCGCGATGGCGTGGAAGGACCAGACGGCGTTCGAGAAATTGGTCGCAGCGCGGGTGACAGGTAAGCAACCAAAGGCGATCTGTAACTACGAACTCACCTGATCTTTCCCATTTCGTGGTCCTGACAATGGGGAGGCCCTTTAGCCTCTAGATGCGATTGCCCTGAGCGCCGTCACAGGTCACTCAAGAGCGAGTGTATCCGTCCCACCGAGTCTTTGTCACCGGAGGATGCGCATCGCGTTGTGCCGGAGTATGTAGCGATGTATAGTGGGAACGGCTCCACAGCGCTATCGGCTATGTCACTCCTCAGGTTAAGCTGGAGGGACGTGACGGGCAGCTCCTTGCTGAGCGCCAACGAGTTTACTGTGACATGCGCCCACCAGCGGCAGGTGGTTCATTCCGGGGGTATCTGCTTGATGACCCCCAGAGCAGGTTCGGCTTAGTGTCTTATTCACGCGAGGCGAAAAGCAGTTCACGCTGAACCGGTACAGTATCGTCCGTGGCCATGGTTGTCCTTCGGTAACCTTGTCATCTGTGAGAACCGCGGCACGTTCGGTAACACCCTACGTGACACAAAGCGAAGTGTTGACAAGCTACATCCCACTTTCCGCAGTTGAAATAGGTGGTTGGAGGAATTTAGGCATCTCCAACACAGATAATGAGCTGTTTACTATTCTTCTGTGTGTATTTTAGCCCAACCAACAGCAAGTTGACTCAAAACTTGAGCTCATCAGAAAGACAAGCCAGCCAT
>PWVB01000197.1 GCA_003562365.1 Anaerolineae bacterium | reverse complement strand
TGCATAGTCTTTGGTCACTTCCAAAACCTCGATTTTTCACCTCCGAGGATAACACAGAATTAGAGTTTTGTAAAATGCTTTGGCACTGTCTGCAGATATTTGGCGCGGTTTTCGTTAGCAGTTGTCACCTCCTGTCAGATAGTAACGCCTTGCCGCCGCAATTCCGCTTTAACTGTTGTTATGTCGACGTCGCTAAACGCGACACCAGCATTCGCAGCGACCGCTGCAGCCACGCCTGCTGCCTGGCCTACGATCATTGTGTGAGCCATCACCCGCAGCAGCGACGGATTGTCGGTGCTGATGCTGCGTCCGGTGCCTACGATGAGCCCATCTATGTTTCTGGGTAATAGACAGCGGTAGGGGAGATCGCTGGACTCCCTATGACAGACGTGCGAGCCCCAGGCCTTAGGACCGGGATGTTTCACGATGTGGTCGTATCCCACGAAACGCCCTACGGCGTCCCGGTGACGGACGCCCGCGCGCATCATTGTGGCGGTGAAGACGAAGTCACCGTCGAGAAAGCGCGAGGTTCGCACCCCGAGGTTGGCGGCAGTGCCTGCGACAAAGGCATTGGCGAAGCCTGGGACATAATCACGATAGACCTCGGCCACGGTAAAAGCCATCTGCCTTCCGTCCAGGATGCTTCGGCTGAGGCGCTCGGCATCGAGTCCGTCGAAGTGGGTGAAGCCGGTGATGACGTGTACGACGCCGGTCTGGCGCAGTGCGTGCATCTGGCACGCGTCGGTGGTGTCCTGGATACCGATCCTCGCGGGCAGCGCGCCATCGGCCTTAGCACGTTGAAAGGCGTCCATCTGAATTCCACCCCCATGCGGGAAGAGGAAGGTGCCGCAGTCATCATACTGTGCCAGCGCCTCATCCAGTGACCAATTCACGTCCATATACGCCGGAAACTGGTCGGGGCTATCGCGGAAGAAGCTGACGAAGGTGTCTACATCGACGTTGCCCAGTCGAAAGCACAGGCTGTGCGCGCCTCTGGGGCGAATGTGCAGTGGTGCACCCGCGCGGGCAGCAATGTCAGCATCGCCCGTGGCGTCCACCACCACCCTGCTGATGACAGCCTCGCGCCCGATCTTGGTTTCTATGATGACGCCTCCTACAGTGCTGTCTTCGATGACAACGCTTGAGGTCCAGGTCTGCAACAGCACCTCGGCGCCTGCCGCCTCAACCAGCGCCTCCAGCACCAGCTTGGCACGCTCGACATCATAGATGATGTGGCCCTTGTGATCATGCCATCTGTGACCATAGCCCGTTGCCTCGGCCAGAGCGTCGGCCACCTCAACCGAGATACCGCTGGTGGCTAACCGGCGCGGCTCACCGCCCGTATAATAGCAGTTGAAAATGCTGCAGCACATTCCAGCGGTGGCGACTCCGCCCAGGAAGCCATTGCGCTCAATCAAGAGTGTGCTTGCCCCTGCTCGCGCTGCGGCTATGGCGGCCGCGACACCGCCAAGCCCACCGCCGCATACGACAACGTCGTACTCGCCGCGCACTCGAAGGTGCTGTTCGCGTTCCTTCAACAGTGTCATAAGGTCGGTAATTTTGCAGGCTTGCTCACGACTATTCTTAAGGCCGAGTCTTTGGAGACCAGATGTCCGGCAAGGATGTCATCCTCGGTAAACTGGGCCATCATGATCTCCCTTTTACCGGTTCGGTCGTGATCATAGATCACGTTGATCGTTCCCTTTTCATCTTGTTGGCCATCAGGATACGAAACGCCGTTTCTCTCATCGAGCAATAGCCCCTGTGACCACGTTTGTCCGTCATCGCTTGACAGATAGGCTGTTAGGTCTGATCGTCCCGTCCTATCAGCGATCGGCCCGTGCTTGATGAGTATCAGGATGCCGGAGCTGAGGCGGCGGACAAAGAAACGGGCGGATGGATGCTGCATCGAGGCTGGTGTCAAGGCACTCCACGTTGTCCCATCATCCCTGGAGATGCTCTCCCCAATCCCGTATTTGGTGCGCACGAGCATCCATAACGATCCGTCCGGACGCTCGACCAGCATATGCTCGTCGTGGTCTCGCACGTCAGGTGGCACGTCGCAAGCCCCTCGCTCATACCACGTCCGGCCCCGGTCTGTAGAGACTACGATGCCTGCACTCTGGGCATCACGTCGGTGCCAGAAGGAGACGGGTAGCGCCCACGTTCCTGTCGACAACACCAGGGGTTTGCACATCATAACGCCGTCACACAGGCGCTCTGGCTGGGACCACTCAACGTTTTCACCGTTGGCTTCATCGAGGATCATGGTCCAGACTCCGCTGGGGCCGAACTTGTTCGGGTGGTCCAGCCCCTGCGCCCAGAACACCCACACGCGTCCATCTGGGGCCAGCCAAACCTGGGGATCGAAGGCGCGCGCCGGTCCTTCACCATCGGGGTCGATGATCAGGTGCTCTTGCCAGGTCTCTCCACCGTCGCCGCTTCTGGCGACTACCACATAGTTATTGTGATCCTCGGCCGGGCTCTTCCCCGCATACCACACCGCCCAGAGTTGTCGATTGGTGTCGACTGCCAGACTGGGGATGCCCTGAAAGCGCCGGTCTTTTAAGGCGTGATCCTCGCTGGGCGCCCTGTGGATATGCGGTGGCAGACGATAGGAAGCTTCCGTCAAAGTGTCTAGCATAGGTGTCCCTCCAGAGGGTAGGATTTCATCAACGTAGAAGCCGATCCATTCCACATCAGGATTCACATACTCCGAAGACCTGTTTGACGGCCTCCAGGTATCCATACCCATATAGGTCATCGGGCTCCAGATAGCTCGCCTCAGTCCACTCATTCCAACTGTTGATCGTGATCAGCGGGACCTGATCCGAATGCCGATCGGCGTAGTCCCGCGCCATCCTCAGCGCCGTGCGTACGTTCTCGGGCGTGTTATTCTTGATAATTCCGGGGTGAAGGCTCTGATGGCGGGGATTGTTGTCCCACCCGACAGAGACGTGCGGGAAGTAGGGGATGTCAAAGGTGTCGTCCATCATCATCCACTCCGCAAGTACATCCGGGATGATCTCGGTGTAGTCGCGGTCAATGTTCACGAAATGCACCCACTGGTAGTGAGTCTGGCTGTCGAAGCCCAGTCGCTTGATGGTCGCGGCAGGAGCGGCAGCCGCGTCTACGCCGCCGAGATTGACACGTTTCGCACCCCAACTGGTGAGCTGAAGGTGCAGGCCCGGCAAGCCTGCTACCACTGCTTGCTCTCGGAACCATTGCAGCGCTTCTGCAGTCGGTTCGACGCCTCCGAGACCGCTCACAAGGTTGTTCAGATCGTAGATCATGAAGACCGGCTCGCCCTCGATACAGTAGTATGAGGGATGGGAGAAGTAGCGTTCGATGAGCCGCAGCGCGATCTTATCAAATTCGCGACGATCCACAGCCGCTTGCCAGATGACGTTGCCGCTGATGTCCGAGATGCGGCGGTCCCAGAGGTGCGTCACGTCGTGGTTGGCCCACATCAGATAGAATCTGACCCTGTCGTTGTTGCGGGCTCTAAGATAGCCGTTGTTGAGGCACTGCTCCAGGAACGGGCGTTCATCGTACCAGTACCAGTCGTAGATGAAGACATTGACACCGTGGTCCGCCGCCGCATCTATCTGCATCTCCATCACATAAGGGTCTGCCTCGTTGCAGTAACCCCAGAGAGGACGTCGGGGCCAGGTATGTCCCGGGAACTTGGCTTCAGCCTTACGTACGGTTTCCCACTCCCCGTTGCCTTCGGGCCAGAACATACGCGTACGCGGCTCGTCCCCGGTATAGGCGGGCCAGATGTACGCGGCGACATCATAACAGTGTAGGTTCTCTTCTGCCATAGGTATTTACGGCATTCCCCGCCCCGTTTCAACGGGGCGGGGAATGCCGCGTTCCTCCTTGCATAGTCCTAGAAAGCGTAGTATAGCTCGTTTATGGACAGTAAGCGAAGTCGCCACGCTGCGTACTAAATCAACGACCACGTCGTGGGGTGTCCCAAGGTTCGCCGACCAGTCTTGGGAGGCGAAGTTGGCGTACGCTTGGAGGCGTTGATCCTGCAGATCGTCAAGCGCAATGATGGAGAGGTACTGGACTTGGTTGTGCAACCCGATCACGTTCATCTGTTCGCGTCGTTTCGTCCGCCGCGGGCGGCCAACCAGATCGAGCAGTGCATCAAGGGAGCTAGGAGTCACCAACTTCGCCAAGCGTTTCCCGAACTGAATAGCCGCTTGCCGTCTCTGGGAACGCCCAGCTACTAGGTGGGCACTGCTGGGCACGTCTCCCCAGCAACGATTCGGCGGTACATTGATGAGCAGAAGGGCCGATAGGCGATGCTTCGTGCGTCCAAGTTCCGCCTGTATCCGCACGCCAGACAGTCCAAGACGCTGAACCATCTGCTGGATCTGTCGCGCACCGTGTACAACGCGGCGCTTGAGCAACGCAGAGAACTGTACGCCGAGAGCGGCGTCGGTGTGACGTACACGGAGCAGTCGAAATACTTTGGCTAACTGCGGCGCCAAGATGTGGACGGGCTGGGCCTGCTGAATTTCTCCTGCATGCAACACACCCTCAGAAGACTCGACAAGGCGTTCCGCGCCTTCTTGCGCAGAGTCAAGGCTGGAGAGACGCCCGGATACCCGAGATTCAAGGGACGCAACCGC
>PWVB01000174.1 GCA_003562365.1 Anaerolineae bacterium | reverse complement strand
GCTATAGGTCTGACCGTGGTTCCGAGGGTTCAGCGGCGAGCTGTGGGTATCGAAATAGATGCCTAGCTCGTTGGGCAATCGGATCGCCGCAGTGATGGCGCGCATATGGCCCTCGTCGGGATGGATCCATTGTGCTCGGTCCCAGTTCAGGCCGGTGAAGCGCAGGCTTGCTGCGATTAGCAGCAGCGCAATGACCAAGGCGTGGCGAGCGTATCTCGCGGTTTCAGCCGGCATACGCTAGTTGCCAGCCTTTGCTAGATTCTCGCGCACCTGCGGCACTACTTCCTCACCGAAGCGGCGGATTTGTCGCTCGCTGGCCTCTTTGGGTGCGAAGATGAAGGTGTCCATACGGCAGTCCAGCGCTAGCCGGGTCAGTTCATCGACCCAGTAGGTGGTGGGGCCCTCCAGATAATCGTCGGTGGCGCTGTCGGTGATGGTGCCCATAAGATTGTAGATGCGGCGGATCGCGGCCGGATCACGTCCTGCGGCCACGGCAGCCTCGTCGATCTGCCGATGCTTAGGCAGCAGTTGTGTTGGCGGGACATAGGGAGAAGAGGGGACCCAGCCGTCGCACAATGTGCCGGTGAGGCTCAACATCCGCGACTGGATCGCGCCGAGCCAAATGCCGATGGGATGGGTCGGCAGAGGACCCGGATTCACACCGCGAAGCTGGTAGTGTTCGCCGTCGAAATACACGTTGCGCTTGCCCCGCCAGAAGAGGCGGAGGATGTGCACCGCCTCAGTCAATGCGTCTACTGCTTCGCCTGGTTCGCGGCGAGGGCCACCCATCGCGTGAATGCCGTCCCAGAAGTAGCCGGCGCCTAGTCCGAGCTCGATCCTTCCACCGGTCAGCTCATCCAAAGATGCCACCGCCTTGGCAAGCATCACAGGTGGCCGGAGGGGTAGGTTGATCACATCGGGAAAGAATCGGATCCGATCGGTATCTAACGCCAGCGCCGTCAGCAGCGTCCAGGTATCGAGAAAGGCGCCTTGGTACGGGTGATCCTGAATACCAATAAGCTCGAGGCCGAGTTGCTCCACGAGTTGAGCTTGGGTGCGCAGTGCCGGATAGTTGCCTGCAGCGGGGGGCAGGAAGTAGCCGAACTGGGGAGGCTGGAGAGGTGTTTGCATTGTCACTCCTTTCGCCAGCGCCTTGGTGACGGTGATGTCCAGCGATCCTCCGTCACTGCGACAACTCGTTCGTCTTGCGGTACCTATGACTCGGGCATGATAGAAGCTCCTGCATTATGCGCCGCGGAGGTAGTTGGCCCATTGCTCGACCCCTCCTTCCGGCGCCAAGTAGCCGCCGTTCTCCTTGTAGACACGCACCACTTGGGGCAGGAGCCCTGTGGTGATCTCGTAGTTGATCGTCTGTGCCCAAGAAGCAACCGCTTCGGGCGTGATCTCGTCGGCGCCCTGGCGACCAATGGCAACTACCTCGTCGCCGACGCTGACGCCGGGGATGTCGGTGACCTCGACGACCAGCTGATCCATACAGATGCGGCCCCGAATCGGGGCCCGCTGCCCGCGGATCAGAACCTGTCCGCGGTTCGAAACCAGGCGTGGATAGCCGTCGCCATAACCGAGGGAGACCAGGGCCGCCCGCATCGGGCGCTCGGCAGTGAAGGTGCGTCCATAGCTTATGGTCGCGCCAGGCTGGAGATTGCGCACCTTAATGACCGAGCTCTTAAGCACTAGGGCCCGCTGCAGCGGAAATGCGGGGACGCTCTGCGGTGAAGGCGCCATACCATAGATCAGCAGGCCGGGACGCACGGCTGCAAGATGCGTCTCGGCCATGCTCACAAGGCCGGCGCTGTTGCAGATATGGGGGCAGGGGACCGAAAACCCGGCCTGCTCCACGGCGTCCAGGATAGCCTGGAATTGCGCCCACTGCTGGTGGGCAAAGTCGAGGTTGAGTTCGTCGGCGGCGGCAAAGTGGGAGAAGAGCCCTTCGATGGCCAGGTGCGGGAGCGCGGCCGTGTAGCGGAAGAAATCAAGGATCTCCTCAGGCTCCAGGCCATAGCGGCTCATTCCCGTGTCAACTTTGATGTGAACCTTAATGGCATGATCCGCGTGATCAGAGATCAGCTTGGCGCTCTGGCGATCGACGAGGGTGGGGGTGATACTGTGGGTCAGTACCAGATCCACGCCTGAGGGAGGAACATGTCCTAACAGCAAGATCGGCGCCGTGATACCGGCCTCGCGCAGGGCGACGGCGGCTTGGATCCGGTGAACAGCGAGCCGGCTAGCGCCCGCCGCCAGCGCAGTCCGTGCCACCGGTTGCAGTCCGTGGCCGTAGGCGTTGGCCTTGACGCTGGCGATGATCTCGACACCGTCTCCGACAAAGGCTTTGATCGCACGGACGTTGTGGGCTATCGCGTCCAGGTCGATCTCGGCCCACGTCACCACTCCATCAGGAATGACAAACATAGATATTCACGGATCTGTGGCGGAGTCAGGTAGCGTCAGGCTCGCCCAGGTCGGCGGCCGAGAAGCTATCCGGCAGCAACTGCGCCAGGGTGCGTGTCCGATAGACGCCGCTAGGATCGGCGATGTAAACGGCTAGTTCTGGCCCCCCGAATTCCCGCATCACCTGACGACAAGCTCCACAGGGCGAACCAGCGTTTTGGGTGACCACAGCGATAGAGAGGATGGTGCGAACGCCGGCAGCGACAGCCTTGAAGATCGCCACTTGCTCAGCGCACTGGGTCAGTGGATAGACGGCGTTCTCCACGTTGACCCCAGTGTAGATCCTCCCGTCGTTACCAAGCACCGCGGCAGAGACCGGGTAATGAGAATAGGGCGCGTAGGCGTTAGTGCGAACGCCCTGAGCAACCTCAATCAGGCGCTCGGGTGAAATCTCGATGGATCCGATGTTGTCGCGCCGCTGTGCTACTGGTGTCTGTTTTGCCGGCTCTTTTCCGCTCATACCTCTGACTCACTCTGATCTTCGATGGGGGCATCGTCCTTCAGCTGTCGCTTAGGGCGCGCTGGAACGCCATAGACGAGCGTATACGGCGGGACGTCACGGGTGACCACCGAGCCGGCGCCCGTCTTGGCGCCCTTCCCAACGTGCACCGGTGCGATGAGCAGCGAGTCCGATCCGATGAAGGTATGGTCCTCGATAATGGTGGGGTGTTTTTGCTGTCCATCGTAGTTACAGGTGATGGTGCCGGCACCGATGTTGACGTGCTCACCGGCGGTCGTGTCACCGAGATAGCTGAAGTGCCCCATATGCGAGTCGCGGCCTAGAGTCGAGTTCTTGAGTTCGGCGAAGTTGCCGATGTGGGCCCCGCTGCAGACGTAAGCTCCAGGGCGTAGATGGCTGAAGGGGCCGATATCGCTGTCGGCCTCCATCTCCGCGTGCTCCAGGGTGGAGGCGATCACCCGGCATCGGTCTCCGATGATGCTTTGATCGATCAGCGTGTTGGGCCCAATCTCGCATCCCTCACCGACGGCGGTCTTTCCTCTCAGGTGTGTGTTTGGTAGCAGGATAGTGTCCGGCCCGATCGTGACCTGCGGACCTATATAGGTGGTTGCAGGATCAATGAGCGTGACCCCCGCCAGCATCCATTGTTCGTTGATGCGCGTGCGGAGCACGCTTATGGCCTCGGCGTAGTCGACGCGGGTGTTGATGCCCAGCACCTCTGTTGAGTCGTCAACCACGAGGTCTGCGATCGAATGGCCGGACTGTGCGGCGAGTTCGACCATATCGGTAAGGTAGATCTCGCCTTTCTCTGGGCTGGGCCGAAGCTGGGGCAAGCCGTTCCACAGAAAGTCCGCATCGAAAACGTAGATGCCGGCGTTGAGTTCGCGGATGGCGAGTTGCTCTCGGGTGGCCTCCGGTTCTTCGACCACGCCCACGACCCGTCCGTCGGCGTCGCGAAGCACGCGCCCGAAGCCCTGGGAGATGTCGCGGATGACGGTTAACAGGGAGATGGCAGCGGATTCGGCCCGCTGCAGATCGACCAGCCGTTGGAGGGTGTTCAATCTTAGCAGCGGCATGTCGCCGTAGAGAACCAGGACGCGATCCGCTGTTTCTGCCAGCAGGCTGCGGGCCTGGAGGACGGCGTGTCCGGTACCCAGGCGGCGTTCCTGGTAGACAAATCGGGCGCGGTCGCTGGCCCACCGGCGGAGCGGGGCGTCGGTCTCCTCACCGACCACGAGCACGGGGGGCGCCTCTGACAGCTGTTCCGCGAGCATCAGGCTGGCCGCGATCAGCGGGCGTTCGCCGAAGGGGTGCAACACTTTGGGTGTCTGCGACTTGAAACGCGTGCTCTTTCCGGCAGCGAGGATGACGACAGATAGGGCCATACGCGGATCCTTTCGCCTGGTCTTTGATGAGGCGGATTATAGCACGGCAGAAGGTGGAGGCAACCGTTTGAAACCTTGGACGTTCACAGGGCACAGCAGACAGAGGTGCAGAAGCACCAGGGCAGGCGGCTGGGCAACGCTGTTGAAGTTCGAAGTGACCCTATCTGCCTGGACGGCTTCTGGGTTATGGAGAGCAGGGTTTGGGCATCCAGCTTCGCGCTTCAGATGGTAGGCTGTCTCAAACTCCACCGGCGTCAGGTAGTTTGGCGTCGGATGGATGCACAGTGGATCGGATGACGAAGCCGGGATCGATGCGACCGCGAGATACTAGC
>PWVB01000304.1 GCA_003562365.1 Anaerolineae bacterium | reverse complement strand
CCAAACAACAGTTCCTTGCACTCGCGGACAAACTTCGCGAGCCGCGACAGACTCGCGATATCGGTCCCCTCGGTTCGCACGCGAACCTGGCTCGCGACGCCCGCGTCCTCCTCTTGCTCGTTCTGCGTCAGTCGACCATCGCGCCATCTCGCCCACTTTTCGACGTTACGCAAAAGTCCTTCCTTCTCGGCTCGAATCCTGTCCCCATGCTTCTCCATCATCTGCTCAAGAAGCCACGTCGTTCCCGGGGAGGCAATGTTGCCATTCAGTAAGAGTAGCACCTCTTCGGGCGTCAAATCAGAGACCGGAATGCGAATGTCGTCGCGAGCAAGAATCTCGAATTTCTTCTTTGTCCTGAGCCTCTTCCACTGTCTCGTGAAGTCTTTCACTTCGTCCTTGTTAATATTCCGGTCGAACTCGCCTCCATCGACTTCGTTGAACCCTGAAAACTCATGATTGAAATCAAGCAACAGCACGGACCCGTGTCCGCTGAGCATCAACTCCTCGACCAGGCGCGCTAGCAACACAGACTTACCGCTACCGGACTGTCCCACGACCAGGACATGCGCAGACATGTCCTCAGGCTCAATTACGAACGGAGCCGCTTCTTCCCCACACACCTTGCCCAACACCAAGTTCCTCGCCCCCATCCTCTACTCCTTGCTCGTGTCGATTGCTACCCTAAAAGGAATGCGGAGCTCGGCAATGTGTGCTTCGCGTTGAATCTGGCGAATCAAGAGATGGCCCTCGAACTCGCCGCGCCGGGGGAACTGAAACTGCACCGGAAAGGTTCCAAACTTCGAAAGAACCACCTTGCTTGGCGCAATCATAACATCTTGCGGTGACGTGGACGAAATCTCGATCTCGGCTGCGTCCAAGTCAACGAATCCTTCGCTGGCAATGTTGGGGTTACAGCATTGAATCCTTGCGTTGAGACTTTGTCCTTCAACAACTGTTACGCAGCCTTCTCGGTCGATTATGTCTTGCTGCGCTCCTCTGCCACCTTCGCCCTGTTGTTCCTTGGTCTCGTTCCCGGTCTTGTTCGATTGCCCTGTCTCATGCAAAAAGAAAAGACGGTAGTAAACGTCGTTCTTGGCCAAAGGAGGTTCCGCTCCACAAATCTCAAGTACCGTGGTAATGAAATCGGCATCTGCATCGTGCTTGTCTTGGTCACGCGATTCACGCAATGGAAGGCCAACGAACCTACAAAAGTAGCTCATAGGACCGGCAAATGGCAGATTGCTCTCGCCCAGATAAGTGGTCAATGCCTCGTGAAGCGAGCCATCACGACGAGGGGCGACAAGGCGGCGTTCGAAATCCGTTGCATAGTCGCCGACCTTGACCATGAAGCTGGTCCCGTGGTGCTCGTTCCGGCCGTCGGTTGTGCTCGCTGACTGAATGGTGCCCCATCGTAGCGGCATGCTTTTCGGCGGTCGCCCCTTGGCCGAAGCAAGGAACAGTACTCGCTTGTCCTCATAGGCTTTTGGCACGGCAAATAAGTGCGCGAGGAACGTCGGCTCAATCCACTTGTTCTCAAACTCTATCTCCGTGATTGCACCCCTTGGAAGCGCAAGTATCTCGAGCAGTTTGCGCGCGTAGACCTCCTTCTCCCAACCTTTGGTGATGAGGACAATATCCTTCCATCCCTGTGTAGGTTCCGACGCGGGCTTTCTTGCAGGCCGGTTCCTGCAGTTCCGATGCACGGGCTTAATATCCGCAAACCGGGGGGCCACGCCATAGCCGAATCCATAATGGCGTTCGAGGAGTTCGTTCCACCTGTAGATCACTGCGTTCCATGGGCGCAGCTCTGGTAGGCGGGGCTCCCTCAACCCGAGCGGTCGCGTGTACTCAAAGAAGCGCGCCTCACCGTTCTGCTGCACGCGCAGCATGCGATCAATGCTTCCCTTGTATTGCAGCTCGATGGGACCAAGGTACGTTCGCAATGGGGCATAATCGTGCAGGTTGGCAAGCAAAAAGAACAGCTTCTCAGCTTCCTCGGGGTTAAGGCCTGCGGGATTGATCCGCCAATAGATGTTGAGTTCTTTGAGGACGCTCCAAGCTTCGGGCACAAACGTGGCTGGGTCGCAATCGGAGAGCGTGTTTCTATTGAAGGATGCTTTGTCGGCACCATGGATACATGCATGTACGGCAGCCTGATTGCCAAGGCTGGCCAGGGCCTTCACTGCAGCCTTGACCTTGTGTTTGCCGTTGATGACTGGAACCAGGTTTGTGTCCACCCAGAGGAACGCTTTGTTCTCATTCTCCTTGGTGTTGAACCTCTTGGAAAACTCTGTCGCAATGTCCTTGACAAGGTCTGGTGCAGTGAAGGGCTCGCCACCAGACAACCGGAGGACATTGACCTCGTTCCCGTCTCTGCCCTTGAAGTGACCTCTGTACGTTGCGAATCCGTTCACAAGGGTTGATGCAGCCCTTTTGCGTACCTTGATTCCGATACGGTCTCGCCAGGCGTCATTGAAGCAGTACCAACACTTGAGGGGGCAGTCTGGCACGTGAACCAATAGCATACGCCGGTAGTTGCGCCAATCAGTCCTTTCTAGCTGCCGGGCCGAAATCGAGGCAAAATCCATGAGCCAGTGATCGAAGATATCGAATGGCGGATAACCTAGACAGTTGGTTCGGCGTTGCAGCCTTCCCCAGGGCGGGGGGGCGACGGAAACGTCACTTGGCACTGATTCCCACTCACGAAGACACGCCGCTAGCCCCTGCCCTGACTTTGCACGAACCTCAGCATCGGCGAAGTCCGTGACAACCTCGTGGCCGCGCCTTTCTTTGTTTGCCATCGATACTCCTTATCGAATCGGGGCGCACGAACGGCTTCGTCGCGCTCCGTGTCACTCGTGCTGTCCACCTCGTCAATACACCTGAACTCTGCCGACTTGCTTCTTGACACAGTATCTCGGCTTGCGACGAATGTGCCGCAGTGCGAGCGAGTTGGAGGCCACAAGGTGGCTTGTCAAGCCAAGTAATTGTTTAGCCATCGTGTTTCGCACTCCGGTCAGGCCGAGCTGTCGACATGTCTACGCGGCAAGGCATCCTGTTGTCGAAGTCCTTCCGCACATTTGCGCCGAACACTTGGAGCACTGCCATTCCCACCCATGCACCAACGATTCCGCCGATGAGGGCGACCATTAGGCTGGGGCCTCCCCTCATGCTTCGAGAAAGCTCCACGGCCTTTTGGCTCAGTGTGTCCGCAGTGTCAGCTCGAAGATCTAGGGCCTGCATCTTGTTGGCGAAGCCTGGAAGATTCTCCGGTGGCATGTCCCACACAATAGGTATGACTCTCTTGTCGCCGAATAGTGCTCCACCCACCTCCTGCATGACGTAGGCAGATGCGCACGCTCGCTCGCTGGCAAAGAAAAGGATACACTTGCTGTCGGACAGGGCGTTCCGTACCGCATCGCTCCAGTCGGTTCCGGCCTCGATTGAGAACGGTGCCATGAACACTTCCAAGCCGTTCCTCTCCAGCATTTTCACAAAGGGCTCGACGAAGTCCTTGTCTGCGGTGGCGTGGCTAATGAAACAATCACCCATCTTGCCTCCTGTTATGTCCAACGAACCGGCTCGGCATGGTCAACACCTGCACCGGGAGGTTTCCAAATATGCCCCGAATATCAAGGGCTAGTTGTACAAGAACGAACCGAGGTTGTCGAGAGGCTATGGATTGGATTCGACGAGTTCAGGCGCAGAACGGGGGTCCGAAGCTCGCTTGGGCGGTCTCCGGATAGTGCGGCTGGACCCAGTAACAGCCGCGTCGAGGCGGTGCTTCTTGGGAGCGGTCCGGGAGCCTCGCTTGCCGGTGGAGGGTGCGAGCAAGACGACCGCGCTGATCACCTGCCGCCGTCTAGGGAACCAGCCAAAGCCACCAGGAACACGACCGGCTCTGGTGCTGGTGGCGTTGATGAAAGCTGGTCGTGGCGGCCACGAGTTGTTCGTCGTAACTGACCCCTTGAGCACAGGTCTCACCGACGGGGGCTCTTCTTCGAGAACACATTGTGGAAGAACATGCCTGAAAGGCCGCTGACATGTCCTCGATTGATCGCACACGATAGCGAGGATACGGACATGCCGTGCCCAACATGAACCATCTCACGGCAGATCGCTTCGAACAGGCCTGCTAATCCCCTTCGGAAGCGTTCCGCCTCTCACGGCTGGCCAGGCGTCGGCCTGCTGCGACTCCGTCCTGGAAGCCCGCGTTGTATGCGCAGACGGCGCACTTATGTCGACCTGTACCTGCCTGTGATTGAGGTAGCTCCTCCAACATTTCACGTGGCGCAGACTTCTCGTGAGCACAACCCTCGTTTGGCATTGCCTTTCTCCTTCTGAAAGATACAACCATTTCGTAATAGCACAGCACAAGGGCTCGATCCTAACCCAAAACCCTAACAGGCGGTCGGTTGCATAGCAGACCGAGGTTCACATCAACGTTGAAGGCTTGCACTGCAGCTTGTGGCAGGCCGGATCTCACGCGCACCAACCCGACGATCGCGAGGCTACCCCCCTGTGCCACAGCAGCTGTCGCCTCAGTTGAACACACTCAAGAGGGCGAAAAGCAAGCACCCCCAGAGAACTCGGCAGCCCTCACCCTTCAGCGCGCACAGGCGCGGCCGTCCACGAAGCCGCCTTGTTGGAGTTGCT
>PWVB01000440.1 GCA_003562365.1 Anaerolineae bacterium | reverse complement strand
TGGGTTCACCGTCACAGACGGGCGGCGCGTCATCGTCAATGCGCAAGGGCAACATCACATACCCATCACCGTTTTGCTCAAACAGCTGGTCGTCACCGTAGACAGACTGCATGCGGTCGCGCCATTTGGCCGGGACACACAGCGGCAACCAGACATAACCGCCGCGGGGCTCGGTAGAGCAGCGCCGAACCCAACGCCCGTCGTTTTCAACCACAGCGTAAGCGCTCACCCCCAGATCCATGCCCTGAGATCCGGCGACTTTAGGGAAGGAGGTCCGCTTTTGGCGCTTGGACTGACGCAGCCCATAGTACGACTGGGCCCGGGACACTGCGGCGTTGACGGCCACCCGGGCGTAGTCAGACGGCAAGCCGAAGCAGGCGCGCATCGGAGGGTAGCACCGCTGGTGGATCCTATCACGGCTGCCGGTGCGCAGCTCATGAGCGCCATCAAGGCCATACTGAACCGCGGCGGAGAACACTTGCGCCAGCGCCTCAAGCCAGAAGCGCTTGTGGCGCGTAGGGTGCGCGAGCTTTATCACGACGGATTATGTGCATCCCACAATCAGAGTACAGAACGCGTGTTCAAGGTTGTCAACGGTGACGTGCTCCACCGATATGGCTCCCCATCGGCCAACGCATTGTGGGTCTTCGATCGTGATCATATTTGGGGGATCCGTCCAGAGACTCGAGACGGCTTCGTGGTATGGCCCCCACCCGGCTACGTCTCCTACCACGTCGCATATCCGCAATGGTCCTTCTCCTATGCATCAACCGACTCCGGCGGTGCGAAGGTGACCATAACCCGTTACGGGCAAGCCCTCGATCTGCGCCGCAATCAGCCCGTGAACGGCTACGGCGAGAATACCCTGGTCTGGCAACTACAACAGAGCTTCAGCAGTCCATCTCCCATCGACGCACACTACAGGATCGTGCTGCATAACGTCATGGTCGAAGAGGGGGCGCATCATCTCAACTACACCGTCACGATCTTCGGTCCTGATCGATGAGTGTTCTGCATCGCCTACGCGTTCTCCTCGTTATCGCAGGAAAGCGGCTGGTGGCCCATCCCGGGTTGGCGGCAGCAACCATCTTGGGCCTAGCGGTTGCGGTTGCCGTGATGATGAGCATCCCAATCTATGCGGAAGCAACCTCCCATCGGATGTTCGTGCAAAGCATCGCGCCAGGGACAGTCCGGTCGGGCGAGATTCCTCCCTCTACATTTCTGTTTCGCTATGATGGCAGTATCCACGGTGCACGCAATTGGAAAGAGTTCGCCGACCTAGACCATTACCTAACCTACGACGCAGGTCCTGCTCTCAACTTGTCACTGCATCAGGTCGTGCGATATGTGACTACCGAACCCTTCGGCCTCTTTGCCGATGAAGCATCCAGCTTTGAAAACGCCGAATCGCCTCTGGATTGGGTAAGTCTTGGATTTGTCAGCGGCTTGGAGGAGCGGATCATGATCACCGAAGGCCGCTTTCCGGAGGCTATACCGGATTCGGCCGACACGGCCCTTGAAATCCTGGTACACGAGGACCTGGCTTCACAGCTTGGGGCGCAAGCAGGAGAGACCTACATAGCGTTCATCCGAACCCAATCTGACGATGGATCGCCGCGCAACGTGGAGATCCCAGTGCGGTTCGCTGGATTCTGGCTACCTACCGACCCCAGGGACACTTACTGGTTCTATGCTCCACAGGTCTTTACGGAGCGGCTGCTGGTTTCTGAGGAGGCCTTTGTCGCTACTGTCAGCTCCGAACTGACAAAGGAAGTCTATACTGCTGTTTGGCATCTAGTCTTCGATGGTCAGGATATTCATCACGCCTCAGCTGGACCGCTCATCCGGCGCACTCGTTCGGTACAGCAACGTGCCGCTACACTGCTTCCGAATGTCTCTTTGGCCCGCTCCCCACTTGAGGCCCTGCTGGAGTACCAGAGATCGGTATACCTCCTGACCCTACGGCTCTACGCATTCAGTATTCCGATTGTTGGCCTTATCTTTGCTTTCATCATATTGACGGCGAGTCTGTCCACAGACCGCCAGCGCAATGAGATCGCCGTACTCCGCAGCCGCGGTGCGCAGATATCCCAGATGATTGGGGCAGCCGCACTGGAAGGCTCGTTGCAGGGTGCCCTGGCGCTGGCTATCAGTCTGCCGATCAGCATATGGATTGCCAGCGTGATAGGTCAGACGCACGGCTTTATGGACTTTGATAGGTGTCGGGACACACTGCACATATCTGCGACGCCGGCGGCGCTCCGATTTGGCCTGTTAGCAGTGATGATAGGGGTAGCCGCGCAATTGCTGCCTGCCCTCGATGCAGCCCACCAGACAATCGTGTCGCACAGATGGCAACGGTGCCGTATACTGCGTCGGCCCTGGTGGCAGCGGGTCTGGTTGGATCTGCTGCTGCTGCTGCCAGCAGGCTATGGCGCATACCTGCTGCGTAACCAGGGACGTGTCGCCGTCCTTGCGAGTCAGTTCGACCGCGCGCCCTTTGAGAATCCGTTGCTCTTCCTTGTACCGGCGCTCGGCCTTTTCGCACTGACGCTTGTGTCTCTGCGCCTGCTGCCGCTCCTGATGTGGTTCGCCGTCCAGGTGGCCGCACGCCGGAACTCGGTTGCACCACTGATGGCCGCTCGCCACCTCGCAAGAACGCCTGGTCTCTACACCGCACCACTTATCCTGCTGGTGTTCACCTTAAGTCTTGCGATGTTCACGGCCTCGCTAGCATACACACTGGATCGCCATCTGCAAGACAAGGTCTACTATCGAGTCGGTGCCGACTTGCGCTTTGTCGAGCGAGGTGAGGTGCGCGACCTCGAGCATGGCGTGGAGATCTTTGAACCCAGCGAGTCTGCTGCGCCAACGCCAACCCAGCTTCAATGGCACTTTCTGCCCGCCACCGACTATCTTCAGGCGCCAGGCATCAGGGCGGTGGCGCGCGTTGCCACCTACCCGGCCGTACCCAGCATAGCACCGCCAAGGCAGAACGGTGTCTATATGGGATTGGACCGGGCTGCCTTTCCACAGATCAGTTACTGGCGCAGCGATTTTGCGTCTGACAGTCTCGGGGCGCTTATGAATCAGCTAGCGAAGCAACGCGCTGGGGTCTTGGTCCCTGAGACCTTCCTGGAGGACAGCATCCTGAGGATAGGAGATATCATGCAAATCGAGATCACCGCCCACGGACAACGAACGGTTATGGACTTGACTATTGTTGGAGCATTTCACTACTTCCCAACTTGGTATCCATCCGAGGGGCCGCTTTTCATCGGAGATCTGGATTACTTCTTTGAGCAAGCAGGTCAGCAGCTCCCCTATGAAGTTTGGACATCGTTGTCGCCGGAGACTAACATTCAGCAACTCGTTGACGAGCACCTAGCGCTCTTCAGCTACGACTGGATTGCACCAAGCCTGATGGTTGCAGAGCAACAGGACCTACCAGAACGTCAAGGGCTGTTCGGCGTCCTGTCAATTGGATTTTCCGGAGCTGCTATGCTCACCGTGGTAGGCTTCCTGCTCTGCGCCCTGCATTCGTTTCAAAGAAGAGCCGTCGAATTCGGTGTCTTGAGAGCGATAGGAGCGTCCAAAGGCCAGATGGCAGCAATGCTCGCCTGGGAATTGGGAGCCTTGATTCTGATCGGCGGAGGTCTGGGGACGGTGTTAGGGGGCTTCGTGAGCCGTTTCTACATTCCGTACCTGCAGATCGGCGTCGAAGAGGCCGCACAGGTTCCCCCCTATATCGTTGATATCGCCTGGCTTCAGATGATCCGAGTCTATCTACTCTTCGGAGGTTTGTTCGTTGTCGCCCTGCTCGCCCTAGTGATGATGCTGCAGCGGCTGCGAATCATTGAGGCCGTTAAGTTAGGAGACTCAGCTTGACGCGGCGGCAACTCCTGGATTCGCCGGAGTTATCTGGTGTGCCCGGCTACCAAGAGGGGATCGCTTGCATCACCAACCGGCACAATAGCTTCTCATCACTATGAAAGCTCCACCACCTGCACACCGACGGATCCTACTGCCCCTGGGCTTGGCCGTCTGTCTCTCGCTCTTCGGCGACCTGACCCTCTACGCTGTGCTGCCAGGCCAGCGGCAGACCGTCGGTCTGAGCCTAGCAGCGGTGGGTGTGATGCTGGGCGCCAACCGCCTGATCCGCATCCCTGGCAATCCTCTGGTGGGCCTGGCCTACGACCGGCTGGGACGCCGTCGCCTCTTCCTGTTGGGTATGAGCTTCGCCGTACTATCGACCTTAGGTTACGGCTTCGTGTCAGGATTCCTGCCTTACCTCCTCACACGCCTGATGTGGGGAGCTGCCTGGACTCTGATCAACGTCGGTGGCCTGGCGATGCTCCACGATCTGAGCACGGTTGACAACCGCGGTCAACTCAGCGGCGCCTACAACGGCTGGATCCTAGGCGGGTTCGCCGTCGGGCCGCTTATGGGTGGTGTTCTGGTCGATCTCATCGGGTTTCGGGCGTTGATGCGGATCTATGCCGCGACCACGGCGGTGGGCTGGCTCATCGCCGTGGTCTGGCTACCGGAGACGCACCGCCGCAGATCGGACCGGGATCCAAGACCCAATGCGTGCAGGTCGCGACAGTCCGTTTGGAGCGGTCTTGACCAACTCGTTCAGCGGGCGCGTCGCGCATTGCGCCGCGAGCCGCGCCTGCCTGACTTGCTGCTGCTCACCCTCCTTTTTCAGTTCGCTGGGGAGGGCGTAGCACTCTCCACCTTTAACCTGCTGCTGGAACAGCGCTTCGGCCACACCCTGAACGTCGGCACGATCACGCTTGGTATTGCCTCCGTCAGCGGTGTGCTGGCGGCCCTGCGCTCAGTAACGGCTGGTGCCATCGGCCCGTTGGCGGGGCGCCTGACAGACCGTCGCCAGGAGCGCACCAGTGCACTGGCTGTGAGCATGGCCGTAGGCATCGGCGGTTTTCTGCTGCTCGCCTTAACAGAGTCGCTGACAGCTATCGTATCCGGGATCTTGCTAAGCGCGCTAAGTGCTGGTGTAGGTATGGCTGCCCTAAGCGCCACGCTGGGAGACATGACCACAGAAGAACAACGCGGCATCCTGGTCGGCACCTACGCCACCGCTGGCGACTGCGGATCGGCGGCAGGCCCGCTGCTCGCGTATGCCTTGGCTTCCGTAGTACCACTTACCTGGGCCTACGGGATCTGCGCGCTGGCGTTTGGCGCAGGTCTTATTCTTCTCAGGCGCACCAGCAGTCGCTGAGCTCTCGCATCTGTTGCTTGCCTGAGCAGGCAACCGGGTGTAGAGTGGAGACACTGTTTCATCTTTGTCACCAGCTTGCCGAGCGCTGTGCACCCTCAAAGGAGAAGCCCGTGGGCGACTTTACTGACTACGGAAAATACGACGGACTGGGATTAGCTGATCTCGTCCGGCGCCGAGAAGTGAAACCTCAAGAGCTGCTGGATGAGGCGATCAGCCGCATTGAACGGCTCAATCCACGCCTCAACGCCATCGTCGATACGATGTATGATCAAGCCCGAGTCCAACTCGCGGAAGACCCATCCGACGCTCCCTTTGCCGGCGTGCCATTCCTGGTAAAGGATCTGTTGGCAGCTTGCGCCGGTGTGCCAATGCGTTGCGGAAGTCGCTTCTGCGAGGATCTGGTTCCCGATCGCGACAGCGAGATTGTACGGCGTTACAAGGCCGCTGGTGCGGTGATCATCGGTCGAACCAACACCCCGGAGTTTGGGCTGCTCCCAGTCACCGAATCGCGGCTCTATGGGCCAGCCCACAATCCCTGGGAGCTCAACCGCACCCCTGGTGGCTCCAGTGGTGGCGCCGCCGCTGCAGTCGCTGCGCGTATCGTACCCGCAGCTCACGGAAACGACGGTGCCGGTTCGATCCGGATCCCGGCCTCCTGTTGTGCTCTCTTCGGTCTCAAGCCCAGCCGGGGCCGCACCCCGGTCGGCCTGGACCATAGAGATGCTTGGCAAGGCATGAGTTGCAGCCACGTCATCTCGCTGTCGGTGCGCGATAGCGCCGCCCTACTGGACGCCACCGCCGGCCCAGAGCCCGGCGACCTCTACCGGGTTTGTCCCCCGACACGACCCTTTCTCTCCGAGATCGGCCGCGATCCCGGACGCCTACGTATCGCCTTCAGTTCGCAGCCACTGCTCGGCGACTACGTACACGATGACTGTGTCCGCGCCCTGGAGACCACCGTGCAGCTCTGTAGCGAACTGGGGCACGAGGTGGAGGAAGCTGCGCCTGTCTTGGACGGTGAGTCGCTCCGCATCGCACTGCTGACGATGATCGCTGGAGAGATCCGCGCCGACATTGAGGAGCTTGAGGAGGTGCTCGACCGCGATGCCGGTTCACGCGACTTCGAACCCGCCACCTGGGCCCTCGGACTCCTGGGCAGCGAGACACCAGCCAGCGTCTTCGTCAATGCCGTCCGCACCCTTCACCACACTGGACGCCAAATCGCGCCCTTCTTCGACACCTACGACGCCTTCCTCACACCCACCCTGGCAGCGCCACCGGTGGTCATCGGAGCGCTCAAACCCAGCGGGGTCGAGAGTATGGCTCTTGATGTGCTCAGTGGACTCAACGCCAGTGGTATCCTCAATGCCGTCCTGCGCACGGAGTCCATCACTACGATGCTCTTCGACTTCATTCCTTACACACCGCTGGCGAATATGAGCGGCCATCCGGCCATGTCGGTGCCATTGGAGTGGAATGAGGAGGGACTTCCCATCGGCATGCACTTTATGGGGCGCTTCGGTGACGAGGCCACACTCTTCCGTCTGGCGTCCCAGTTGGAGGAAGCCCATCCTTGGTTTCATCGACTCCCGCCCCTACACGGGGCGGCATAGGCGTGACCGAACAGTTTCTACCTCCGCCTAAGCCTAGCTTGCGGGATCGACGAAATCTAGTAGAGTGAGTTGCGCCAATCTTTGAGCGGACGAAAGGGACGACGTATGAAGCTTCGTGCCATGCGCGGTGTTAGATACTCATTTGCATTCAGCGGCCTCATCCTGGCAGCGCTCATGTTAGGCGCCTTTCTGCCAACAGACACGATGCTTGCCCAGGATACTACGGCCCCGCTCAGCTTCGAGGACGGAACGCCCAGCACGGTGGTCTGGCCGCAACCTCTGCAGGAGACGGTCCGCAACCACACGTCTCAGGAGTTAGCCGTGACGATCCAGATCGCCGGATTCATCGATCCACAGACGGATCTGGCGCTTCCCGTCGATGAACTCCTGCAACCTTATGCGGCATCCTTCAGTGTGCCGGCCACTGGCCAGACCGCGTTGCAGTTGCCGCTACAGACCGAACACCGACCTTCTCCAGGCATCTATGCCGGCACGCTGAGTCTTCTCGCGCCCACGCACAATACCGTCCTGCGCAAGCCCATCACTCTGATCGTGCCCGCGACGCAAGACGCCACGACGACATTATCTCTGCATCCAGCAGTAGATGCCTGGACCATCAACGCAGTGCGGCTGGTGCCCTTCGTTCGCCCTCTTTGCCTCCGCGGACTGACCTTTGGTTGTACTCTGCCAGTTACAGATGAACTAGCGTCCCTCGACGACCACATACGCCTAGGACACCTCAGTAATGAACAGGGCGGGGGTCTCGCAGTTACCCTCGCCGGTATCAACAATGATGGCAACGCTCGACTGCGGCTCGACTTCGACCGCCGCTGGGGCTATAGCGGGTCCTACACCGGGCACATCGGATTTCCCGGGGCGCCAGGGAGCAGGAACGTCGAGTTAACAGTGAACGTGAACGACATCATCCTCTGGCCGCTGATCACTCTCGGACTCGGCCTCTTTGCTGCCCGCGCGCTCCAACGCCACATCATTGTTCATCCGGACTTGCTCAAACTGCTGCGGCGTCTCAAGGCCGCCGGCGATACCTTTGATCAACTCCGTAAGTCAATCCACGGCTATACTGTGGTCGACGATTTTCGGTGGCACTACGCCAAGGTGGAAGCAGCAATCAAGGAATGGGACCAAACCCACTACGGTGGGCCCAGTGAGGCCGAGAAAGCGGTCTTTCGACGCGAGGTCAGCGATCCGCTAGCCCAGTTTGAGCAACAGATTGAGCTATGGAGCCAGTTCCCTGAAAAGCTGGCGCGACTGCGACGCGAGCTGGAGCACAAAGCCAAGCCCGCCATATCCCGTGCAGAGCGTCCCGCTGACACTGATAGGCCGGAGCCAAGCTTTTTCACCGCCGCCCGGAGGCTCCTGGACGGCGACAAGCTTCCGCTCTCCCAGGTTCCCCATTATGCTCAACGCCTCGACGATGCGGCAGAGTTCGCGGCGATCTGGGGAGAGCTTGATCGCCTGTCTGAAGTCATACGGGACGCCCTCCGTCAGCTTCATAGTGCCAGCGTCGAGCTCAGTGAGAGCGAGCAGCTGATGTTGCAGACGGCTCGGCATCACCTTAACTCCGCCGCCCGCGATCTTTGGGAGGCGCCAACGCTGGAGGAGCTGCGCCAGCGTCAGGCCCAAGCTGAGCTGGTTATGGCGCGCGACTTGACTCAACGCCTGATCGATCCGTTCGTCTACCACACGGATCCAGAGCCCGCCGAGGTCTTGACTGCGGGCGAGGCACCGCGCCTCCGGCCGCTGATGCGCACCTATGACCATCTCAGCGCCCACCCAACGCCCTCCCTAGACGCTGGCGTCTATCCGATGCCGCAGCTGGAGACCCCGCGCGTTGTATATCTGGAGCGCACGCCGCTGGTGGGTGAGCAGACGCTGACCGGTGTGGCGCTGGTCATCGCCCTCATCGCTGGCCTACAGCGGTACTTCTCCGTCAGTTTCGGGACGCAAGCTCACTATCTAGCTTTGTTCAGTTGGGCTTTCGGGACCAAAGCCGGCCTTGAGCTTCTCAACTGCGCCGCCACGAGGCTGCTGAACCGCAGGAACACATAGGCCGGACACGCGTCCGGCCAGTGTCTCTCGAACCATGGGGCCGCGATGGTACCGGGGCTGAGTTCGTGACCTTCTCAACGTCACCGTCCCTTCGCCGACGGTTCATCGAGCAAGCGTTTCTCACCCTCCAACGATCGCAGCGGCGTCAGATTCTGCGTCACCTCGAGGGCGCCACGATAGACGCCTGCCGTGGTGCGCAGTGCAAAGTAGCGGATATGCACAAACATCCCCTGCATCCGGATCCAGAACTCGGCTATATCGCGGCGCCCCGCACGGAAGTCGTCCAGGATCGCCTGCACCTTGTCGAGGCTCTGCGGTGGATGGCAATTCTGCACCTTCCGCCCGATGATCGCCGGCGAACGCTGAAAGATGCGCTCACGCCCGACTGAGAAGTAGCGTACCTCGTCGTGCTCGTCGACAAATGTGAGGTCGAGGGGTAAGGCCTGTAGAATGAGATCAAGCTGCTCCACCGTGAGCACACCGGTGTTCAGAGGGATGCCGGTTGTAGGTCTCTCCGCGACCGACATCTCCGCTGCAGCTCCGCCGTGCGCCTGAGCTGGCTCGCGCTCCGCTGTCGCCTCTCCGCTCCCCATCCCCATCCCCGGCGCCCAGGCGCGCCCTGGGCGCGCATAAGCATAGCCGATCTCCTCCCCCTGCTCACGGATGGCAGCCCAGTCGGCATCGTTTAGACGCGCCAATGCGGCAGGAAAAAGGATATGTTCCTCCTTGTAGATCATGTCGCGAATCGCACGGTCCAGAGGCTCGAGATGCGCATCGACCCGCGCAGCCAAGGTCTCGTAGGCGTCATCTGACAACGGCAATCTGAGGACCTGATCCAGAGCTTTCCACATATCGCGGATCTCGTTGTGGACGCCCCACATCACCTTTGAGGGCCCCGTGAACCCGGTCCGCTCCAGGTAGGAGAAGAGCAGGTGCTCCTTCCGTAAGTAGTGTCGGTCGTATAACCGAAGCTTCGCCACGGCCTCTTGGGCAGCCTGCTGGCTCTCAGGTTTGGGTTCCGCCTTGTAGGCAGCCAGAGCCTCTGCCAATGCGTCCAGCACCCGCCTTACACCCAGATTCTCCGCCCGATAGGTGAAAACCGGATGCCCGGGGATCGTTTCAGGTGCGGCTTTACGGTCCAATGACGTCTTAAATACCGCCACATGCACGTCACACAAGGGCTGGATCTCTTCGGGGTCCAGCCCCTCGTTGACAAGAGCCTCCTCAATGCGCACGATTTCGTCGGGCCCCACATCCTCCAGTAACTCGGCAAAAGCCAGTTTGACCTCGTCCACGGATTTCCCCGCGTGAAGCTGCCGGATGATAGATTTCAGCTTCTCCTGTCGATCAGCCTGTGCGCTCAATGCTTCGCTCATCTGTAATGACTCCTTTGATTGCTGTCTACTGTGCGTTGTGCGATTTTACCATCTGCGGACTAGCCCAGGCAGCTTGGACGGGTCAGATCGGTGAGTACCCAGATCACTGTCATCTAGACCAAGCCGTCGACCTGGTGCCTCTGGACGATGGCATCAGCCAGTACGTTCAGCGCCGCGAAGTCCTTGTCCCGGGGTTTTCCCTTAGTTTCCACGGGCTCCAGCATCTCCAGCCGCAGTGCCGGCATAAGTGCGGCCAACGTCTTCGCCGCCCCACCCGACCATCCGTAAGAGCCAATCACGCTGGCGTAGCGGGTCTTGGGCCGCAGCGCATTAGCCAAGCTGGCAGCATAGGCGGCTTGCGGATGGGCGCCGCCCAGAACCGTTGGCGAGCCCATTACTACCGTCGCCGCATCCACCAACGCCATCGCCAGCACACCGAGGTCGGTCACCGTGAGATCAAACGGCTGGACCATCACCCCCTGCGCCGTCAGGCGGTCCACCAGATGCTGAACCATCTCGGCGGTGCTGCCGTGCATCGAGACAAAAGGCACCAACGCCAGATTACGGACCGCGTCTGTCACCCATTGGCGATAGGCATCCAAAATCAGTGCCGGTTCGTCCCAGATGGGCCCGTGGCTCGGTGCGATCATCGCCACGTCCACCGTTCGCAAGCGATCCAGATGACGCTCAATCGGCCTCCGAAACGGCATCATTATCTCAGCGTAGTAGCGCTTGGCGGCCGTCACCACGTCTTCATTTCCCTCGACACAGAGCTCTGACGTCGCATAGTGCGACCCGAAGAAGTCTCCAGTGAAAAGCACCCGCTCCTCAGGCACGTAGGTGAGCATCGTCTCAGGCCAATGCACCCACGGCGCGTGTAGAAACCGGAGCGTGCGGTCGCCCAGTGAGATAACCGCCTCATCCTCGACTGCTTCGATCCTGGCGGCCGGTAGATGGAGGAGCGCCACAAGCATCTCGATAGCCTTGGGGGTAGCGAGCACCACCGCCCCCGGATAGCGCGCTAATACCTCGGGTAACAGGCCGGAGTGATCCTGCTCCGCGTGTTGAGCCACGATATAGTCAATCCGATCCACGGACGTTAGCTGAGCTAACAGCATCTCCGCGGACCTTGGATCGGCGGTGTCCACAAGCGCTGTCTTCTCACGTCCCTGGACGAGATAGGCATTGTAGCTGGTACCGTCAGGCAGCGGGATGAGTGCATCAAACAGTCGCCGGTGCCAGTCAATGCCGCCCAACCACGTGATCCGCTCGGTAATCGGTCGAGATTCCATTGCTTCCCCCTTTGCTATGGGCCAACCAACTATGGTATCGGACGTCTTACAACTATGAGTCCCTAGACTCCGGCGGAAATAGCTGCCACGTCTGCTTCCACCGTCGAGATCGGCTTGATATCGAAATGCTTCACCAACACCTCGGTAACGCCTGGGGATAGGAAAGCCGGCAGCTGCGGCCCCAGCCGGATGTGCTTCACGCCCAGTGACAGCAACGCCAAGAGCACCAGCACCGCCTTCTGCTCATACCAGGCAATGTCGTAAGAGATGGGCAGTTCATTAATGTCTTCCAGGCCCAGAGCAGCCTTGAGTTGCAGCGCAATGTAAACCAGCGAGTAGGAGTCATTGCACTGTCCCGCATCCAAGACTCGTGGAATCCCTCCGACCTTGCCCAGTCCCAGCTTGTTGTAGCGGTACTTTGCGCAGCCTGCCGTCAGGATCACACAGTCCTGCGGCAGCGCCTCCGCTACATCCGTGAAGTAATCGCGCGAGACAGATCGCCCGTCGCAGCCGGCCATCACCACAAAACGCGCGATGTCACCCGACTGAACAGCTTCGATGACCTGATCGGCAACGCTCATCACCGTGGCATGCGCATAACCGATCGGGATCTGCCCCGACTCTAGCGCCTGCGGTTCGTCCCCTGCCAAAGCCGCGTCGATGACCGGGCTGAAGTCTTTCTGCGCGCCCGGCTCGCGATCGGCAATGTGCGCCACCTCAGGCCAGCCAACCAGGCCGGTCGTGAAGAGCCGTTCCTTATAGCTATCTTTGGGCGCAACAAGGCAGTTGGTAGTCATCAAGATGGCACCACCGAAAGCCTCAAACTCCTCCCGCTGCCGCCACCAGGAACCCCCATAGTTGCCCACGAAGTGCCTGTGCTGTTTGAAAGCTGGATAGGCGTTAGCAGGAAGCATCTCGCCGTGAGTATAGACGTTGATCCCCTTACCCTCGGTTTGTGCCAGCAACTCCCCCAGATCGTGCAGATCGTGTCCGCTCACCAAGATGGCCGGTCCGGGACGCACCCCCAGCTCGACCAGTGTCGGTTCAGGAATGCCATAGGCGCCAGTGTTAGCCTCGTCCAGCAGCCGCATCGCCTCTACGCCCATCTCTCCGGTCTTCAGTACAAGTGTCACCAGATCTTCGGCCGTCAAGCCGTCATCGGTCGTGGCGTCCAGCGCTTCTTGGATGAAGGCCAGGATGTCATCGCTACTGTGCTCCAACACATAAGCGTGTTCAGTGTAAGCCGCCATTCCCTTGAGGCCGTATATGAGCAACTCACGCAACGAACGGATGTCTGGGTCAAGCTCTGGATCCGCCAGGATCCCCACCAGCCGTCCTTTCATCGTTAAGGCCCGCGGTGCATAGGTCTTTGGCGTCCAGACAGCGTGCTCGGGCAGATCGGCGGTAGCACAGGCCTCGGAGCCGTGGAGTGCGGCGCAGCGCGCCTGAGCCCGGGCCCGCAGTACATCACGGCGCTCTACGGCCTCCTGAACCCATACAACAAAACGCTCCGGGTCGAAGTTGACGTTCGTCACCGTGGCGAAGAGCGCCTCCGCCACAAAGAGATCCGTAGCGCGATCCACAATATCCAGATTCTTACGCGCGCGTGTGCCCCAGAAGGCCACGCCTTTCAGCAACCAGACCAGCAGATCCTGGAGATTCGCAACTTCCGGCGTCTTACCGCACACGCCACTGATGGTGCATGCCTCATTCTTTGCTGCTTCCTCGCACTGAAAGCAGAACATGTTCTGCGTCATACCAACCTCCTCTAGCTGAGCAATTTAACTACGCGAACCAATTCACTGGTGTTACGGCCAGCTGCCCCGGTATCAGCCTCTCCGGCGATCGCTAGAATCCCAGACAATGGCATAGCCAAGAGTGATTGCATCTACGGGACAGACCATTTCACACAGACCACAGTAGGTACAGGCGGCAGGGTGGGCGAACACCGGTTCATTTCTCCTCAACACGACCACCTTTTCCGGACAGGCATATACACACCTACCACAGGCGGTGCAAGCCGTGATATCTAGCGTCGGCAAGCTCCAGTCGGTCAAGTGTCCACCTTTCTGAGTCAGAAAGTGTCTTTCTCAAGCGCTATTCCAATGCTATCAGAACTCCGGAATCTTTTCTACGACAAAAGTCGCATTTATCCACTCGGTCGCCCGTATCACGATTCACCCGTGCTGTTTCTTGTCTGTAAGCGCGCTTGTGCTATAGTGCCATCGGTGGCCTAAGAAGTGCCTGCGTGGCAGCGCATAACACTGGGCCAACGGAGCCAGACCAGATGATCAAGAACAGCCTCAGTTCAGGTCCCAAGGCACTCTCCACTGCGGCATTGCAACGCGTGCGGCTCTTTGCCTCCCTGCACAAGGCTACGGTGGCTCACATTGCCGGCTACGCGCGCGTGCAGTCCTATGTTCGCAACGAGCACATTCTGTTACAAGGAGACCCGGCTCGCGCCGTCTACTTTATCGTCACCGGCGAAGTTCGCGTTTATCGGGTCTCACGCGAGGGGCGCGAACAGGTGCTGGTGCACTTGCTGGCGGGACAGACGTTTAACACCGTACCAGCCTTCCGCGACGGCGGTCGCAACCCGGCAAACGTGGTAGCGATCGATGAGGTGACACTGGGTGCCGTACTTAAGCAAGACTTCTTGGATCTGGTGGCGGGGCATAGCGACCTCGCGCTGGCCGTGCTGGAGGATTTCGCGGACCATCTTACCACCCTGACCGACCTTGTAGAAGGGCTGGCCCTGCATACAGTGCAGGAACGGCTGGCGCGCTTTCTCCTGGACCGCGCAGAAACTGAAGCTCCGGCTGGCGAGATGGCAGCCCAACGCTGGACACAGCAGGAGATCGCCATTCATTTGGGGACGGTGCGGGATGTCGTGGGACGCGAACTACGCGCGATGGAGGATGCTGGTCTGGTCCGCATTGAACGCGGCAGAATCGTGCTGCTAGACCGCCAGAAGCTTGTGGCGATTGCAGATCGAACGGACAACACTGCGGAATCGGTCAACAAGGGGAGAGCGTGATGAACTACACGACTCTAGGCATGGACGTCAAGAAGAAGATCGCCCTGATTGCCCACGATAGCAAAAAGGATGATCTGCTGGCCTGGGCCCGATTCAACCGGGAATCGCTAAGCCAGCACGACCTCTACGCCACGGGAACCACCGGTTGGCTGCTGCAGGAGGAGATCGGCTTCGAGGTCACCCGGCTTCAAAGCGGTCCACTGGGTGGTGATCTACAGATCGGGGCACTCATCTCTCAGGACAAGATCGACTTTCTTGTCTTTTTCTGGGACCCGCTGCAGGCACAACCCCACGATCCTGATGTCAGAGCCCTGTTGCGGCTGGCCGTGCTCTGGAATATCCCAGCAGCCACCAATCGCGCCACGGCCGACTTCATGTTCTCCTCGCCGCTGATGCAGCAGACCTACGCCCGGGTCGTGCCCGACTACGGCACCTATCAGCGGGAGCGTGAGGCGCGGATGGAACAGGACATCCGCGAGGATGGGCGCACCACGCCGGGTTGAGACACACGACGGCGCAGCCGTCCCCGCGGTTAGACGCGGATCTGACCCTCAACCTGCCCAAAGTTGATGCGCATACCGACCGTCAGTGTCGCACTAAGCTGCGGCGCCACGTCCGTGTAACTCTTACCGCCGTCGGTAGTCACCGTCCACTTCTCATCACTAAGATTGCGCAAACCCCAGACACTCGGGTCGCGGGGATGCTGCGCAACTTCGGCAACCGGTGCCGAGAAGTCGTAAAGCCGTCGGGCATCGACGTGGTGAGGATAGAGTCGCGTGTCCCTGTTCAACAATACGATTGTGTCGCCGATACGCAACCGTGGGGGCAGAGTCAGCGGTGTATCACACGACCAGCAACTGCCCGGCTGTCCCGCAGAAGCCCGCAGCGCCTCCACATCGTAGAAGTTCTCCAGCCCACACCTACTGCAATAGTAGATGCTGTCCCGCAGCTGTGCCATTGCAGCTCGCCACTCGCTCTCGCGCACCCGACCGCCAGCAGGATCCACCAGCCCGATGGTGAAAGAGCGCAGGAATAGATCCCGCAGTGCCAGTGGATAGAGCGGCCAGAATACAATCGCATTGTCGTGATAGCCTGGGACAGGTCGGTTGCTGTCGTCGTCCGGATCAAAGATGAAGAGAGGGTCGGTGCCGTAGAGCCTGTTCATTGCCGGAAGATCCAGGCATTTGATCTCCAGCTCGCGATGCCCCTCCAGCGGATGGTGAACCATCAACATGTAGAAAAGCAGAACTGCCAGCGAGTAGAGATCGGTATCGCTGCTCGGCAGGGCCTCGCCACGCACGATCTCCGGAGCCATAAAGCGCGGGGTACCCAAGACTCCGAAAGTGCCTTGCTTGTCGACTGTCACGTTATCATTGTCGCAGATCAGCACCTCCCCGGAGTCCGGATCGAAAAAGACGTTACCAAACGATATATCTCGATAACACCAACCCGCCGCGTGCAGATCGAGGAAGCTATCCGCCAACTGCAACCCAGCGGTCGCCAGCGCGCGGAAGGTTGGCTCAGCACGGCGTTTCATCAGATCCACAATACTCCGGTACTTTGAGGGGCGCAACGGCATGATGTACCCAAATCCAGGCACGTTGACCGATGTGGTCAACTCCATCGGCCACAGGAACCGCGCTGTGGGTGGCCCCTTTTTCACCAAGACATCCAGTCCACTGCGTTGGTCAACGGTAGACTGCGCTGGGAAGTACCACTTCAGCGCTACCGCCTTCCCGTCAACCGTAGCGCGATAGACTTCGCCCTGGCCACCGCCGCCGATGAAATCCTCCACCTTACACGTCCGTTTTGAAGAGACGCCCTCGACTAACTGCCCAGCGTTGAGTACACGCATCGTTTGCCTGGTTTACCAAACTGTGCCAACTTGACACGGTTTGGAAGGCTGCCTTTCTGCAGCCATATTTTCACGTTTCGACGCAGATTGCTCCGAAGAGTCTGATATCTGCTCCACGGGCGTTT
>PWVB01000039.1 GCA_003562365.1 Anaerolineae bacterium | reverse complement strand
CGTCGGTTAGCGATGCGATGGTGCAGCCTCGCCAGCTTCTGCTTGGTGCGATTCCATCTACCGCTTCCCGCCTGCCTGCGGGTTAGTTCACGGTTCAGACGCTTTAGCTTTCTCAGTTCTGAGCCTAGCAGTCCTTGATTCTCGTACTGCGTGCTATCTGAGAGAACGGCCAGCGTCTTTACTCCCAAATCCACACCAACAGACGCTTGCGAATGCTTATGCTCTGGTGCTTCGACTTCCACATTCACGGCAGCATACCAATGTCCTGCATCCTCGGAAATCGTAACTGACTTGATCTCGCCGTCAAGCCTCCAAGTCTCAGTCACATTGATAGGCTCGCCCAGTTCTTCCAAATTAGAGTTTTGCCTAATGATTTGACACGGTTTAACACTATCTGGCAAGGCTTTCGTTAGCAGTTGCCACCTCCTTCTTACTCAAACAGAGCGCGGCCGAAGGCAATGTCCTCAGCGATTAGCCGATTGACTGCCTGCTCTTCACTGTACTCCGCCGTAAGACAGACCACACCGGAGTAGCCTCGGGCCTGTAGTTCGCGGGCCACCCAAGGCCAAGAGGCTCGACCCTGTCGCCCACTGGTCCAATGCACGTCCCATTCGGCGGTTTCGGCCTCAGGTCCATTGACGCGCCGCCAGTAGGCATTCTTCAGGTTGACCATGCAAAGATGGGACCATGCCGCATCCAGCGCCAGATCCGGCTGCGTCCCGTTCAGCGCCTCGTGAGCTGCATCCCAGACGATGCCAATGTGCCGCCGCTCGTAGGGTGCGACGAGTCTGTGCAGGCCCACCGCATGGGCAACGAATCGGCCGTAGTGGTTCTGGACACCGATCTGGATCCCATAGCGATCCAGCAATGGGATCAGCGCATCAAGACTGCGCCGATATCGACTCTCAGCTTCCAGGTAGGATTCCTCCGCCCCCACCGGCGCCATCACGCGGATGGTGGGAACGCCAGCTTCGGCACACGCCGCAATGGTCGCCTCATCAGTGGGTCCCGCCACGCTGAAAATACTGACACCAGCCTCTCCTAACTGGCGTGCTGCCTGTGGTAGGGCAGCGACGTTTTCGGGCGGTACCTGATAGCCCGGACGGACAGGAAGCTCAATCCCGTCGAATCCCAGGCTGTTGACAAACTCACCCAGCAGTGGCAGTGACAGAGTCTGCCATGGCTTGGTAAACACCGAGAACGCGATCTTGGTCGTCATTGTGATTATCTCCTTTCAGGCCATAATCCTCAAACGGTCCCACACCACCGCTAGGCGCAACGTCTGCCCGGCGAAGAACCGCTGCATATCGGTGGCGATAGCCTCAACTAGCCGTCGCCGCGACTCCATCGAGTGGCCCGCGATGTGAGGGGTAAGCAAAACATTGTCCAAGTCGCGCAGCTCGTCGTCCACCGGCAGGGGCTCGCAGTCAAACACGTCGAGCACCGCACGGATCCGCCCACTGCGCAACGTCGCCAGCATCGCTGCTTGGTCCACGATCCAAGCTCGCGCGGTGTTGATGAACAGCGCCCTATCCTTCATAACCTGAAAATGCCGGGCATCAATCATCCTCTCGGTCTCCGCCGTAGTGGGGGCGTGAAGCGACACGATATCACTGGTCGCAAAAAGCTCCTCAAGGGCGATGCAGCGGACGCCGAGCTCCCGGCACTCCGTCTCATTGAGATAGGGGTCGTAGACCACGACTTCGCAAGCAAAGGGTCGGAGCAACTCGATAACCTTACGACCGACCAAGCTTACACCGACAACGCCTATACGCTTGTAATAGAGCTCATGACCAAATCCCTCAGCGGCGGTCTTCCAACCTCGTTTCTCCCTCATTAGGGGCTCATAAAGGCAAAGCTCCCGCTGCATAGTCAGCATCGCCCAGAGCGTGTACTCAGCCACGGCATCAGCAATGACCCTAGCGGCACTCAACACCACAATACCGCGATCGTAGCCCTCCTTGGGCATAAGATGCTTGACGCTCCCGGCAGCATGACCTACGATGCGGAGTCGATCGGCAAAAGCCAAGAGCTCGGGCGAGAAAGCCGGTGCTCCCCAGGAAGTGACAACAGCCTCTGTACCGGGCAACAAGCTGGCCAACTCTTGGGCTGTGAAGTCGCGATCAGTGTGGTTCCAGACAACATTGCCCAGCCCTTCCAAGATCGAACGCGCGCGGTCGGAGAGAATGTCACGGGCAAGACTACGGCGTGGCAGGAAGAGGATTCTGCGGGTTCCCATCTCATCTCCTTTGGCCCACGGTGGCGCCAAACTTCCAGCGGTGCGTGACTGCCCAATACCTCAAGGACACGAAGACCACCTACAGATCTCACAAACCAGGGTTGGTGGACCCCGAACTATAGACAGTATACACCCGGATCAAGAACAGTCGACGTACGCCCACAGATTCCGCCGTGGGCGTCTCGGATTAAAGCACAGACAGCATGCAAAGGCGCGCGTCTTACGTCGCCTAGCCCAACAGCCGACGCCTCGGCTACAAGAGTGTTCAATGCAGCATTCTGGTCGCACGAACACGACCAGCCGCCATCGGGACAATCAACGTGACGCATCGAGAGCGGTACAGCGTGCGAGACGCCACCACCAGCACAGGCTTTGCTCGTCGGCAGCCAGCGGTCTACCGGCACAACCACCGTACCAGTCTTGGCTCCTACCTGATGCACGATGCTGACCAACTCAGCAAAGCCCAGGTCGGAGACCTTGCGCCCCACAGTCGCTTCACCCCACCCAGGTTCAGGGTCTCAAGACAGGCGAGGTCGAACCGGGTACACAACTCGTGCGCCAGCTTCCTATGCGCAGCCCGACGCTTGTTGGTCATTCGTGCCTGCGCTTTTGCCCGTCGCCGCTGCGCCTTTTGTCCATGGTTGGACCCCTTCTCCTTGCCGCTCAACGCTCGATTCAAGCCAGCCGCTTCCTTCAGTTCGGCCTTGAGAAATTGGAGGCTGGGGTACTCGTTGCCTTCGTGATCGGTCAGGCATGCTTTCGATCCGACGTCGAAGCCGCCGATGTTACCCGTGTTGGCTTCGCTGGGTTCCAGCGCGTCCTGCACCACCGGGAGACAGATCCACAGATGGCCCGGGGCGTCCCGCTTGACCGTGACGGTCTTGGTGTTGCCCTCAAGAGGCCGGGAAAGACTAAACGTATACACCACACCGTGGATAAGGCTCCGGTGGTCGCCTGCATATGTCCAGCCCGCCTGCTTGCGTGTGAAGCTGCTGTACAGCTTGACCTTCTTGAAACGAGGGGACCATGTCGCGACCCCTCCTCCCGGCTTGTAGGCAAAGAAGCGTTGGTAGGCTTTATCGTGCCGCTCGGCCAACGCCTGAACCGCCTGGCTGCCCACCATCTGCCTATGAGCAAAGCGCGGAGATCTCTTCCTAAACCTTACCAGGTGGCGCTGCGTGTGGTAGCGACGGATATGCTAGCCGGTCAGCCGGTCGTAGCGGCGCCGAAGGGCCACGATGTGCTTCCCGATGAGGTCGGCCACATTGACGTGCCGATGAAGTCCCTGGTTGCGCTGGCTGAGGGTAGCGTCGGCACTTGAGGATGCGGCGAACGTTCATCGGTCCTTCTGGTCGGCGAGGTACGACCAGATCGGACGTTCGGAGATGTGCCCGACCGTTTCTACGTAGTCGCTGCGTGTCCATACAAGATGAGCCCGTTCCGGACGTCAGATGCAAGACGAGCAACCCTTCAGTCGCCCCGCTGTAGTGCGGCGGAAGCGTGGGCGGCGCTTTGACCCACAGATGCACGTGGTCCGGCGTGATCTGCATCTGCTCGACGCGCAACTCCAAGCTTACCGCCTTTTCTTGCCGCAGGCCTCAAAGACGCTTCTCTACGTCTGCAAGGGGGACCTCACGCCGGCACTTGGGGCACCCTATCAAGTGGTAGCCACAGTTCTAGACCACCATGTCTCCGAACGTCCATCTGCCCTCGATCATACCCCAAGTGCACCACAGATCTCATACTATCTGGCGGATTCGCCCAGCGCCTCCGGGCGTTGGCTTTCTGCGTCGTTTATCGTAAAGGAGGCGCGATCACATCTTCGGGATCTGACAGTCCGCAAGGCCTCAGTATAATGGTGGCGGGACGATACCGTGAAAGGACCAGAGATGATAGCGAGGCATAGAACACCCACGCTCAGTCTAGTTGTCGATCAACCTCTCGGCCCTGGGACGCGCCACGGCCTAGGCAAGCTCAGAAAAGCTCTTCAGAGTGGGAAGGTGATCTTTGAGGAGGTGAACGGCCTGCAGGCAAGCCAGGGGCAGACGCTTCTGGTTCTGGGAACTGCTGAGTCAACGGTCGTGCAGACCCTCACAAATCCCCTGGGGATTGCGCTACCGCAACCAGCTGAGGCGCTGCGCATTGAGGTGTCAAACTGGAAGGGTCGGCCCACCTATCTCGTCATCGGAGCTGATGATCGCGGACTAATGTACGCTCTACTAGACATCGCCTCACGCATCACCTGGGCGGACGACCCCGACTTCCCCCTCAGTGAGGTTCACGCCATCCTGGAGGCCCCTGCTGTGGCGGAGCGGTCGCTGTCGATCTACACAATGCACAAATCGGACTTCGAGCGCCGCTTCTTCAATGCAGCCTATTGGACACAGTACCTAGACATGCTGGCGGAGAACCGCTTCAACACCTTTGCTCTACTATTTGCCTACGAGAATGCAGGCTATCTTGCCCCCCCTTATCCCTACTTCTTGACAGTCGACGACTTTCCTGAGGTGGAAGTAGTCGGTTGGACGCCTTCTCTGCAGCAGCGCTATCGGGATGGGCTCAACCATCTCATCGCGATGGCCCACAAGAGAGGACTCGCCTTTACCCTGGGCATCTGGGATCACATTTACCGTGGCGGGGTACAGACCGGAGGCGTCGAAGCCGACCACGAGGCAACACTCCCTTGGCGCGTGACCGGGCTGACCGCGGATAACCTTGTGGATTACTCTGCCGCGGCCCTGAAAGAATTCCTGCATCAGGTCCCGAATCTTGATACGCTCCAGTTCCGCATGCATGGTGAATCTGGTCTCACCGAGGCGGAGATGGACCGTTTTTGGGCGCAGATCTACGACATCATCGTGACCGAGGCCCCGCAGCTGCGTTTAGATGCCCGAGCCAAAGGCTTCCCCGATCACCTCATCGACCTGGCAATCCAAAAGGGCATCAACCTGCGAGTGTGTACCAAGTACTGGATGGAGCAAATGGGCCCTCCCTTTCACCCCACGCACATACATCCACAGAACCAGCACGATCGCCGCCACAGTTACGCTGACTTACTCCAGTATCCGCAGCGCTACAGGATTCTCTGGCGCCTCTGGAATGGCGGCACCAGCCGGATTTTACTCTGGGGAGACCCTGACTACGTACGGCGCTTCGTTGATAGCACCCAACTTTACAACGGGGACGGCTTCGATGTCAACGAGCCGCTGGCGACCAAGATGGCAGCGCAGGATCATGATGCGGAGCCGTTTGAGCTGCTAACCGCGGACCATCGCTACTACGAGTGGGAGTTCGAGCGCTACTGGCACTTCTACCAGCTCTTCGGACGGCTAGGCTACAATCCTGAGAGCAGCGCCGAGATCTGGGAGCGCACCTTTGCGGCGCGCTACGGTCAGCGCGCCGCACCGTACGTCGCGCGCGGCCTGCATCTGGCAAGCCGCATCCTCCCCAGGGTCGTCGCCTACAGTTATCCCTATCATCTTTTCCCCACCACCCGGGGGTGGGTAGAAAAGCAGCGGATGGGTGATCTGCCGACCTATGCCGCAGCGCTGCCCAGCGACACTCAGCAGTTCCTCAGCATCGCTCAAGAAGCCCAGAATCAGCTTGAGGGCGGCGAGTCAGCCAAGATTAGGCCGCAGACGTCGAGCATTTGGTTTGAGCGAATCGCCGACGAGGTGCTTCAACAAGTCGCGCAGGCCGAAGCGTCTGCTGAGGACACCACGGATCGAGAGCTCATCGCCACCCTCACCGATATGAGGATCCTAGCTCACCTGGCCCGCTTTCACGCCCTGCGCGCCCAGGCGGGCGTCCACTACGCCCTTTTCGAGCAGTCGCAGGAGCTGCACGCGCTCGACGACGCCATTGCGTGGGAGGCGAGGGCCGTCGCGGCCTGGGAGGCGCTGGTGGCAGCTGCGGGCAGCGTTTACACTGACAGTATTAGGATGGGTTTGGAGAGTGCTGGGCTGACAGGCCACTGGTCCGACGAACTGACGGCGCTCGGCCAGGGTCTAGCCCAGCTCAAAGCGCTTCGAGATGCTTATCATCCACCAAAAGGCCACGGAGTCTGGCTGGCTCACGTGCCGATCCGCAGGACTGCACCGGGCAGCGAGATCATCGTTCACGCAACCGCGGCAAGTGACATAGAGACTGAAGGAGCACCCTCCGTGAGGGTCTGCTATACGCCAGACGAATCCGACGTGACGTGCACAGCACTAACCTCGACCGACGGGTTGCGCTACGCGGGGTCGATTCCTGCTTCCGCCGTAAAGCCCGGCCTGCGCTACCGCTTGGAGGTCGTCGACGGTGCCAACCGCCGCACACAGACACCCAGAGAAGAGTGTGGGTGGATCCCGGTCATTGTCACCGACGACAACGCCCCCCCCCAGATTGCACACACCCCTATTACCACCGCTCTGCCAGGAGAGCCGCTCAGCATCAGTGCCACTGTAAGGAATGCAACGGGCGTCAAGTGGGTACGACTCCGCTACCGTAGCGTCACACAGCTCCAAGACTACCAGATGCTGCCGATGTTGCCCACCGACGAGCCGGATACCTACCGCGCCGTGGTGCCCGCCGTGGCCCTCAATCCCCGCTGGGACTTTATGTACCTGATCGAGGCACTAGATAACAGCGGCAACAGCGCCCTCTTCCCCGACCTGGAAATACAGCAACCCTACATTGTGGTCAGACTCTCACCAGAGGGCGAGCCCTGATCCTAGACAGTACACGAACTGAAAGCGAGGCAGTCACACCATGAATCATCAGGAACGGTTCATCGCTGTGATGGACTACAAGCCAGTTGATCACGTGCCTAATTGGGAGCTTGGTACCTGGGGTCAGACGCAGGATCGCTGGGAGGCAGAGGGGGTGGACCCAACGACCCTCCACTGGGCTTGGTTCCCCGGCGAAGCGACCCTGGGGATGGCTCCCAAGGAGTTCATCACCTTCAGTGGCGACCCCTTACCACGTTTCGAGTATGAGGTATACGAGGAGAATGAGCGGACGATCACCTTTCGCGACCACAAAGGCAGGATTCGTAAAGGCCTCAAAGAGGGCAGCGCCCACGGCACCCGCGCCTCGATGGATCACTTCATCGACTTCCCCGTCCACGACATTGACGACTGGCAAGCGATCAAGGGACGCTTCAATCCGACAAGTCCCCAGCGCTACGAGCCCAACTGGGAGGTCTATCGCGTCGCCGGCTGGAGAAATCGGACGCACCCACTGATCTTCGGGCCCAATTGCACAACGCTGGGCTTCTACTGGTGGGCCCGCGAACTTATGGGCACCGAAGGGCTCTCCTATGCCTGGTACGATCAGCCCAACCTGCTTCACGCTATGCTGGAACACCACGCCGACTTCCTGATCGAGGCCGCGCGTCCGGTGCTTGAAAGAACCACCGTAGAATATATCTGTCTGAATGAGGATATGGCGATGAAGACCGGCCCCCTGCTCAGCCCCAGTACCTACAAGACCTTCATCTTTCCCAGGATGCGGCGCGTTGTCGACTTCTACAAATCCCACGGCGTGCGTTACGTTGCCGTCGATACCGACGGAAACCCAGAGGCCTTGATCCCCCTGCTCATGGACGCTGGCGTGGACATCATCTGGCCTCTAGAGCGAGCGGCAGATCAGGATCCGGTGCGGCTGCGCCGGACCTTTGGCAAGTCGCTGAGGCTGTGGGGCGGAGTGGATAAACGCGTATTGGCCCAAGGGCCCACCGCCATCGACGCTCACCTGATGGCGATGACCCCGCTAATCGAGGAGGGGGGCTTCATTCCGACCGTCGACCACACCGTCCCGCCAGACGTGAGTTGGCCCAACTTCCGATACTATCTAGAGCAGAAAACCAGGCTGCTGCGCGGCGAGCTCTGACTTCGAGTCATCGATGCGACAACCTACAGATACCCCAACTCGCCTCATCAATTTTTCACAGGCAGTTCACAGAATCAAGTCAGTCACAACAGGAGCGTACGATGAAACTGTCCTATGCACGCTATCTGGATCAAGTCCTCGGTGGCTGGATCGGAAAATCGATCGGCGGGACCGTCGGCGCCCGTTTTGAGGGCTACAAGGGCTGGATCGAACTGGCGACCGATGCTATGTTTCCAGATAGGATCCCGCCCAACGACGATCTCGATCTCCAGGTCCTCTGGCTCAAGGTTCTGGAAAAGAGGGGAGCTACCCTCACCTCCCACGATCTGGCCGAAGCCTGGTTGGAAGGCTGCTGGTATCCTTTCAACGAATACGGCATCTTCCGGCGCAACTATCGACTAGGCATCCATCCACCTTGGTCAGGGCGCTTTACCAACCAGTTCTGGGAAACCGGTATGGGCTGCCCAATCCGCTCTGAGATCTGGGGATATGTCTTTCCCGGTGCGCCGGATCTGGCCGCACAGTACGCACGGCGCGACGGCATCCTCGATCACACCGCAGAGTCCGTCGGCGGTGAGAGGATGTTCGCTGCGATGGCATCGATGGCGTTCTTCGTGCCCGACGTGCGCCGCTTAGCGTCAATGTTCATCCACTACCTGCCGGAAGGAACTCCGATTGAGCGTTTAACCCGTGTTGCCTTTGAAGCTTTTGACGCTGGTGCCAGTCTACGCGATGCCCGTGACCGCGTTCTCGCCATCGCCGGCAACCCCGAAGCATGCGACGCACGAACCAACGTTCCCTTCACCTTCCTGGGATTACTGTACGGCGGCAACGATCTGGAGAAGACGCTCCGCTCGGCGCTGGCGTGCGGTTACGACACCGACTGCACGCTGGCTACCGCCGCAGCCTTCATCGGGCAGATTCTCGGCGCCAGCGGAATCCCGAAGGTGCTGAAGTCTCCTATCGGAGACGAGTTGGTGATGGGCATCGAGTATCATCGCGAGGAGATGACGCTCTCGGCACTGGCACGGGACACCGCGCGAATGGGCGTCCTCCTGAGCCAGAACCTCCAGACCGGTGTCGTCCTCCACGACGCGCCGACCCTCGCGCCCCTCCCCGCTGCAGCCCAGGCGCCTCGGATTCACCTGACGGTTGATTACGGGGGGCTGCCTGCTGCGGCGCCCGGCGAAGCAGTGCAAGCAATCATCGGCATCGAGGGCCCGTTGTCCGAGCAAACCCCCCTGGTCATCGAATCACCACCGGGCTGGACTGCGGTACCGGACAGGACGGTAGTCGGGCGGCGGCGGCGCATGGTCAGTGTGACACTGCACGCCCCTGAGCAGCCGGTGACGTGGCCGCAACGGAACCTGTTCACCGCCCGACTGGAGACGGCCCCGCCCACCGAAGTTACCTTCGGGGTAGGCGGTGCAGGCCTATGGCAGTTCCTGGGCGTCTACTACGATCCACTTCCCGAGGAGGACAACCCAAAACAGCAGCAACGCAGCTTCAACCACCACTTCGTCGCCCTCGACCGCTCCTACCTCCCCGAGCCCGATGTGGACGTTGACAAGGCATTCACGGCGTGGTCGCTCAAGTTAGGGCGTCCGGCGGTGGTGGCATCCTATGAACACGAGGTCGATCCCACCCGACTGATCGGGTTAACCGGCGCCTATTGCTGCTATCTCACGCGGACCGTAATCGCGCCGGATGCGCGGGAGGCTCATATCGTGGTGGGAAACAACGACGGTTTCCGGCTCTATCTCAACGGTGAGAAGGTCGGTGAAGAGAACGAAGTCACTATGTGGTCCCCCTTCAACAACGTCTATCGCGTCCAACTAGAGGCAGGCGAGAACACCTTACTGCTCAAGCTGTTGAAACGCCGTGATGGCCTGCGCTTCACCCTGGGTTTCCGCGCAGCCACGGGGACGTGGGGTACGCACCACAACTCTGAGGACTGGCTGGTGGATCTCGCCGATAGCGTACCCTAGCCCCGCCCGAATTATTACAAGAGGCCGGGACATAGCACGCTCTTCGTGCTATGTCCCGGCCTTACCGTTCGACTGGCGAAAGCCGAACCAGAGGGTCGGTCCCTACTTACCCATCGCCCGCAGCGCCTCTAGACTCCGCTTCGAGACCTCGAATCCGAAGCCATCCTGGCCACCTTCCTCGATCACATACCATTCGGGGCTGTGCAGCTTCTCCACAACCTGGAAAACGGTCTCCCAATCGGCCTTGCCTTCCCCGATGACCGCATCGGGGCCGCCACCGTAGTCTTTCAGGTGCAGTGAGCGGGCACGACCAGGGAACTTCCGCAGCATAGCGATCGGATCCCCATCACCGTTGGCGCAGTTACCGATGTCCATCTGCATGATCACATCCTCGCTGGTATTGCTGAAGAGGATCTCCCAAGCAGTCTCTCCACCGAAACGGACGAAGTCAAAGGGGTGGGCATGGTAGCCGGTTGCCATCCCCAGCGGCCTCAGCGTCTCTGCAGTGGAATTCAGAATGTCGGCCAGCTCCATAATCGTGTCCAACGCGCTCATCCGTGCCTTATCGGCAGCGATGATCAGGAAATTGTTGCCCAGAATCTGGTTGAGTTCGATGGTGCGCTGCAGGTTGTCTCCCAACAGCGCATCCGTGCTGAGATGGATGCCGCAGCAGAAGAGCCCGTTGTCATCATACATCTGCCGGATCTCGTCTGGCTTCCAACCCATCCACGCGAGCTGGTCCCCGCCATAGCCCCAGGGCTCGGCACCCTGGTAGCCGATATCAGCGACGGCCTTTAGCGTAGCAGGCAGGTCTTTCTGCACCTCGCCGCGTACTGAAAACAGCTGCAGACCAACCGGAACCGCCTTTGTTGTGTCAGGCATACTCTAGCCTCCTGTAGATAGGATCGATAGCGCCTACTTTGCATTCAAACAGCCTCGTTGTCAAACGCCGCGGCGCTCACTCGCCGGAACGAAAGTCGCTAACTGCTTCGGAGATCAGCTCGAAGCTCGCAAAGATCACCCGGCAGCCACCGCCAAAGGGGGCCTGAGCGTGAACCCCAACCATTACCGTCTCCGGCAACGCCATTCCAAAGGTGCGCACAAAGCGCCAGGTCTCACCGTCTAGACTGTAGTGCATACCGAAAACATCGCCCTTGCGCGTGAGCCGCAGATAGCACGCTGGATCGTCCAGCAACTCGTTGTTGGCGTCATCGGACCATGGATTGGTAACCACCGATACCACACTGACGTCACCGATCGGGCTGCGCTCCAAGCACAGCTTGGCCCACTGCGCCTCGCTTGCCCGTACGGTCACTGCCGCGGCGTCGCCAAAACCTACAAGCTCGGCTCCCACTTTGGTAAATGCGGTGAAATCGCCCGTGACCCACGTATAGAGCAAGCTTGCGTTGTCCTTTACTGCTCCTTTGTAGGCGCGGAAAAAGTCAGTTTCCGCTTCAGGCGCAACCAATAGACCCGTATCCGAAAACTGCCATATCGGCGGTTCGTGCAACCAGTTCAGTTCATCTGCAAGTTGGGTGTCCCGACATCCCTGAAAAAGATCCATCGCTAGCCTCCTTGGTCAAGTCGCGTCAGCCTAGTCTAGTCCAATGAGCGAAATCTGTCAGGTCGCGTCGCGGTCGGGGATTTCCAGCTCTGAGCTCCATCGGTCAGCAGCAGAACTCTATGCGAATGCATACTGCAAGCGGTCAGACATCGTCAATGGAGGCTGACAGACCTGTCCCCGGTAGACATAGGCCGTAGTCTGACTGTTGATCTGCTCACGATGCAGGAGGATTTCCGGCACGCCGCCGCTCCCGACAGCCAACAGACGGTACGGCTTATATCCAGACTGCGCGATGTCGACAAGCAACCGGCATCGCCAGCGCCCCGTCCAAAGCCACCAGCCACTGACCGAAGCCCAAGGGATGCTGCGCCACCCGCAGCTGCAGCGCCGCCAGACCGCCGATTATCCGTTCCATATAGCCGGTCTCTCCGCCCAACCGCGCCAGATCCTGCAGTACCGTTACGTGCATCGCATTCACAGAAGCCACTGTGCTATCTTGGGTTTTGCACGGACGGAGGATAAGATCCTGGATCTGTGCAGCCGTATCATAGAAGCCCCCACACACCCATCGTCATCAGACGCGCTGCGGAAATCGATGATCATTCCCTCAACCAGCGCCTTGGCCGCCATGTTCCACCAGGGTTCGAAGGTTGTTTGATAGAGGGCGAGAAGCCCCGCCATCAAGTATGTGTAGTCCTCTAGCAGACCTGTCACACTGGCCTAGCCATCATACCAAACGTGCCGCAGGCGTCCTTCGGATTTCCGTAGGTTTCGCAGCAAGAAGCCCGCACTGCGCTCGGCAATCCTTAGGTAGGCCGCATTGTCCAACCCGCGTTCCGCCTCGGCGAAGGTCACCAGCATTAGCCCAATCCGAAAGACTGACTACCTTCTCATCACGCCCCGACGCCGTGCGCTTGTGGCGGGCGCTGGCCAGGGCCCGACGCTCCTCCAAGGTCCCTTTGAAGATCAGGATCGTCCTACCCTCGGAGTTACCGCTCCCCGTGACGCCGTACAGTTCCAGAAAACGGATCGTTGAGTGACCCAATACCTCGCGAATCTCCGCTGGCGTCCAGGTGCAAAACCGGCCCCCTCCGCCTTCACTAAGAGCATCCTGGGCGGCATAGAAGTCACCCGCCGGCGCGGCCATCTCGCACATCACGTAATCGAGCACTTCCCCCACAATGCCGCGAAACAAAGGTGTCCCGGTGGCCTGCCAAGCGTGCAGATAGACGAACGCCAGCTGGGCGTTATCGTAAAGCATACGCTCGACGTGGGCGTCGGAAACAACAAAAGTCTTAACACTCCACACCGTCATTACGCTGGAGTTGAGGGAGGCTTGGATAAAACCAAATCTCCCTCACAGTCCGTGTGGGCCTTAGGGCCCGGCTCAGTCCAACTGGAGGCGGAGGGCCTCAACATCCGTCACAGGTGGATGGCAAGTTGAGGCACGGCACACAAATGCCGTCACCTTGCCATCCACCTGCTCACGTTGGGCAAGGAGTTTGGGCACCTCGCCTGTACCGGCGGCGAGTAAGCGGTGAGGAGTGAATCCCTTCTGTGCGACTTCCACCAAATCTCGCGTGGCGGCTGCACCGGGCTCCCCAATCACCGCCACTTCCTCCGGCACAGCTAGTGCAGCATCGAGCGCCACCAACCACTGCCCAAAGCCCAGAGGGTATTGGCCCATCAGTGGCGCCATCGCTGCGAGGCTCTCCTGCGCAACCTCTTCATACTCCCGCTCCCCGTTGAGCCGCGCCAGCTTCAACAACACGGTTGCCGCCATCGAGTTGCCAGACGGCACAGCATTGTCTTGCGTCTCCTGTGGGCGTAAAACCAGATCTGGTCCATCATCGGCTGTGTCGTAGAATGCTACAGCGCTCCCCCCACCTGGCTCAGCAACAAAATGGGCCAACACCTCATTTGCCAGACCCCGAGCAGCCCGATACCATCGGGGATCGAAGTCTGTCTGATAGAGTGCCAACAGCCCCTCGATGAGATGAGTATAGTCCTCGAGGAACCCCATTACCTTGGTCTCGCCAGCCTTCCACACATGCCAGAGGCGTCTGTCCTCAGTGCGCAACCGGCTCAGTAGGAAGTCGGCACTGCGCTGAGCAACCCGCAAGTACCGGTCACTTCGCAGCGCCCTGGCCGCTTCCGCAAACGCAGCCAGCATCAACCCATTCCACGACACAACTACCTTCTCATCGCGACCTGGCAACGTGCGCCGGTTACGCGCCTCAAAGAGCCGTTCTCGTGCCTGCGCCAGTTCCTGGCGCTCTTCGAACGTACCCTCAAACGTGAGGATAGTCTGGCCCTCGAAATTACCCTCCGGCGTGATGCCATAGAGCATTATGAAGCGTTCCGCCTCGTCACCCAATACTTGTCGAACTTCCTCGGGCGTCCAGACGTAGTACTTACCTTCCTCTCCATCGGTGTCAGCGTCTTGGGTTGCGTAGAAACCGCCCTCTGGAGATGTCATCTCGCGGATGATATAGTCCAACGTCTCCTCGGCAATCGTACGCAGGAACGGATCGCCATTCACTTGCCAGGCGTGCAGATAGACACGGGCCAGTTGTGCGGAGTCGTACAGCATACGTTCAAAATGCGGGGTCGTCCAATGAGCATCGACCGAGTAACGGTGAAAGCCGCCGCCCAGCTGATCGTAAATCCCGCCGCGCGCCATCGCATCCAAGGTCTGGGTCACCATCAGCATGGCCCGCGGTTGGCCGGTGGTGTGATGATAGTGCAGCAGGAACTCCAACGTCATCGGCTGCGGGAACTTGGGCGCCCCGCCCCACCCTCCGTGGCGGTCGTCAAAGCGTTGGCGCAGCGCCTGGTATGCGGACTCAATGACGGCAGGATCGAGTCCTCCGTCATCGCTCTCCGCCGCCTGCTGGCGCTGCAAAGCCTCGACCACCTGCTCGCCGCGCGAGATCAGGTCTGAGCGACGCTCATCCCACACCTCGGCAAGCGCCGCCAGCACCTGCTGAAACGACGGCAAATTGTGGCGCGGTTCCTTGGGGAAGTAGGTCCCCGCATAGAAGGGCTTGCCGTCGGACGTGATGAACACCGACATAGGCCAGCCTCCGCCACCGGTCATCGCCTGGGTAGCACCCATATAGATCTTGTCCAGATCGGGGCGTTCCTCGCGATCGACCTTGATGCTGACAAAGTGCTCGTTGAGCAGCTCCGCCGTTGCTTCGTCCTCGAAGGACTCGTGCGCCATGACGTGGCACCAGTGACAGGCAGAGTAGCCGATGCTCAGGAAGATCGGCTTATCTTCCTGCCGGGCCTTCTCCAGCGCTTCCTCACCCCACGGATGCCAGTCCACCGGATTGTCCGCATGCTGCTGCAGATACCGGCTGCTCTCTCCCGCCAAGTGGTTGCTCATAGCCCCTCCCTTTGCCTGCCCTCGTTCAAGCTTATTGTAGCAGGTGCGCGGACACAGAACAGCTGGGCCAAGACCGGCACTCACCTGCATTCAAGCTATGCCTACACGCTAACCTTCTCAACACTGGCGGCGTAGCGAGAGCACGAACAGAAGTGAACCTAACTGACGACACAAAGCACGGGCAAAGTGAGTAAGCAGGAGAAGGCCCAGGGCTAGCAGTCTGCCTGCGCCTTCTCAACGTCACCTAGCGTCTGTGCCTGCGTTCAGGCATCATAACGTGGTGAGCAACGCTAGGTCGCCGGTTTTCTTTCTCGGCGCCCCTGCAGCTTCCACAGCACCAACCGCACGATCCAGTAGCCCGCCAGCCCGACCACGAAGATCCAAGGCAGGACGGCGATGGTGAAGAAGATCAGGAAATCGCCAGCGCCCTGCAGGCTGCCCAGCAACGCATCAAGGGAGCGGCGGATGGCCTCGGCAGGACGCCACTGAGCACTCACCGGCTGGCTTGGCGGGTAGGGCTGCAACTCAATCTGGATACTGGCCAAATGCGCCGCCTGGCTCAGATACTGCATACGCCCCTTGAGCGCCTCGATGGTGGCCTCACGCTCAGTCAGTTGCTGCTCCGCTCGAAGAAGATCCTCGGTGGTGCGGGCGTCTTCCATCAATCCCAGCAGCCTCTGGCGTGCCGCCTCCAAGCTTTCCAGACGGGCCTCGAGGTCCACATATTCTTCTGTGATATCCTGAGCCGACTCGTTGCGATGCGTCACATCGACCGCCAGCTTCGCCACGCGATCCATCGTTTCATCAAAGCGTGCAGCCGGAACGCGGATGCGTACAGCAATGTAGGGACCGACGCCGGCGATCCCGCCACGCTCCTGGCTGGAGACGACGTAAGCCCCCTCACCCGCCATCTCGGCCACCAGCGCCTGGATCTCACCCTGCGCAGCACGAGGATCCGTTACCACCAAGGTTAGGGTGCCGTCTCGGATGATCAACCGCTCATCCATTGGGATGCTGACACCACGCTCGGCGTCGTACGCCTCAGACGGCATCATCTCGGGCGCGGGTGCCTCAGCCTCCATAACGACATCCATCGCCACCCGCGACAGTCCGAAGACCTCAGCTACCGGCGAAAGGGAGCCGCGCCGGCCCTGACGAATCCAGCGACTATAGGCGGCAAAGCCGACCAGAAAGGTGACCAACACCGCGACTACCACGCCGCCGGCGATCAGCGCATAGAGTACGGTGTGCGACCGCCTCTCTGAATACTCAACTCCAGAATGCCGTGTCTCTTCCATCGCTCTCCTCCTTACAACCAACTCCGCTCCATGTGCAGAGCGTACGACCTCTGTTGACCAACCAGCTCTTCAGTTCCAAGGTTTCCACCGGCGGATGAGGTGGATCGTCCTCACTCGGACGCCTGCCGCTCCACCCTGCTGCCCGCTATCCAATAAGGGCCGCCGCAATGATCGGGAATCTCCGTCACTGCAACACGCTCCACAGCTGGCGTCTCGCCCCCACCCATACTGACCACATCGCCAACCTCGGCCACCAGCAAGCCG
>PWVB01000271.1 GCA_003562365.1 Anaerolineae bacterium | reverse complement strand
CTCCCGGATTATGCCGCGTCGAAAAGTGCCACCACCGTCGGGAGTGGAGGAAAACCGGCCATTTCTGCAATCCACCGAACCCGACGCGGCATAATCCGTCGGTCGGCATAATGCCGTTTATGCCGCGCGCGGCATAAACGGCAATCTCGTTGAAGAGATGGCTCGCATAACCAGCCTGGAGAAGACGGAAATCCAAGCGGGCTTTGGGATTCGGAGGCTTCGCGCACACTCGCCCAAGCGCCTCCCCAAACATCTGCTCGATGTTGTTGCGTAGCACATCACTATCGTAGTACTTCGAACGCCACTGGTATCCAAGAACAACGATCAATCGCTCCTTTCGGTCTTGGTCCAGAATCACCGCCTCCCAATCCTCTTCCTTGAATCCATATGGCGAGCCAATCGGCCCGGTTGGGATGCCACTCCCACTATTCTGGACTTCTCGTGAAGGACCCTGTTTCTCTGCCGCGTGCTCCTGGCCGGACTTTCGCAGTTCCTCCAAGGCCAATCTTCCTCTCGTTGTGAGGAAGACGTGACCAAACGAATACGGGTGAGTTCCAGGATACCTCGTGACCTCTACGGTGCCGTATTGCTCCAACAGATCTACGGCGTCGTTCAGCCTGTTCGAATCCAGGCCAGTTCGTCGTTGAAGGATACCACCGTCAGGCTCCAGCACTCCCTGCCGAACATCCTGATCGAGATGGCCGAGGTCCTCAAGCAGAGTCTGCGCGTCTTCCTTGATGCCCATGTATAATCCTCCAATCCGCCTAGTCGATGCCGTTGACCTGCGGGCGGCGCAGCCGACCGTCAGGTCGAACGGCTGGTTAGGCGCTGGTCAATCGAGCCGGAACTTCAAGCCCAAGCACTTCCGCCCGCTGCTCCAACTCGGAACGCTTGTCTGCATTCTCCGAGAAATACTTAGCCAGACCCGAGCGAGCGTGCCAAGGATGGAACTCAGAGCCAAATACGGAACAAAGCGCTTTTATGGTGTCATCCGAAAGGCCGAGAACATCCACACATTGCACAATCAACCTGCTGCGATCGTTGGCCCAGTCAAATGTCGACAGCCTTGCTTGTACCTTGCGCTGCAGAATCTCAAAGAAGCCGGCAGCACGCAGAGCGCCTATGCATGGCTCTGGCACTTCCGCATTCACTAGTTTCTCAACAACACATGCATGAGCTTCGTCGAGCTGTGTTCCTGGAATGAGACCATTACGTGCCATGGCCACATATATCTCAAGATCGGCTGCCTTGTCATACTCCGCGAAGAGGCTGGCACGCCACAGTCCGCGGAGAATTTCCGGGCGATCGTGCAGACTCGACACGAGGGATGGATCTACCCGAAGCACGTCAAGCAGGAGCGGTTCTCTTACCACCAGGAAGTCCAACAACTGTACGGAGAGTTCCGCCCCCCCACTTCTGAGCAGGGCGGAGAATAGCTGCCCACGCTCCTCGCGTCGCGGCACCGTGACGTCCCCCAGCCTAATCACAAGCCGCTCAGTGATGCTTTCGAAAAAGTCGACTAGCCGGTCGGCAGCGACAGCTGTGCGCACTTCCCGGGCAAGGGGGGCAATGTCTGTTCCTGGCGGCGTCGCATTGCGATCGAAATGCCTTATGATTCTATTCAAGATGTGCTCCCGGCTCCCCACAACAACAAGCTTCGCCGAGTTTGAGACAATGAAGCTCCAAAGCGACTCAACGTGCGATGCGTCGATGGAGTTTCCCTTGAAGTGTGCGCTGTCGTTGCGGCGGTCCTTCCAATAAGCCAGCTGGGTTCGAACGTCATTGGAGAGATCGAAAGGTCGTTTGCGATCGGTCATCTGCGTCAATTCGAAGACTTGCTTGTCCCAGCTATCTTCACCGCGCAGCTTGCCGAGCCTGTCATTCCATTCTCCTTCGCTCATGCTTGCTGGCCGTGGTGCATGAAGCACCCGAAAGCGAATTACCTGTGCCAGGCCTAAATAGCTGAACAACACGGCAGCGCGGTAAGCGCCACCCTTGTAGCACGTAATTGCCTCTAGGAATGCCTGTTGCGCATCTGTCGGGAGTGAACTCTCTTCGATCCATTTTTCGAGAGGCAGCCTCAAGATTTCCGCCTTTCTGTTGTCCGCCTAGCCGTTGACCAGCGGGCGGCGAAGCCGACCGTCAGTTCGAACGGCTGGTTAGCTGGCCTCACTCAATCGAAAGAGCTCCCCGACCACGAGGTATGTTCCGAGCAGGGCCTGATCAAGTTCATATTGCTCAACTGTTGAGTGCACACCTTTATTTGACAGTTTGTAGAGTTGGTCGATGCGGTTTCCGAGAGCCTCTACCTGACCCTCGAGCGTCCGACCAGTAGCGCTCTCGCCGAGACGTTCCTGCGCGAACTGCCACAGCCGGTTTATGTACTTGTCCTGGCCCAGCGAGCGGCGCCTTCCATCCGGCATGATTATCGCCTCGTCCTTGGGAGGATACAACACATCGGCCACCGCCTCCAACACACGCCTACATGCCAAAAGCGCTTGACTCCACGCCTCCGGGTCGTCCTCTGCACCCCGCCGAAAAGCCATCCTGAAGCCCTTGCCCGCCTCCGGCGCCTTCGCCTCTAGCCAGGCATCTACTTTCCTCTGGGTCCGATGAAATGCATCCTCCGCCGAGGCCCCGAATACTAGTTGGGCCTCCGTCGCGATAAGCAGCCGCCTCGCCTGATTCCGAACGCGCTGCACAATTGTGTAGTGCTTTTGCACGATCTGGCGAATTTCGTTCTGTGCTGAAAGAACTACCTTCTCAATCAGGAACGCATCTCCGGAAGGCCTTGGCACTTCGGCAACCCTCCTGATCGTATCGTTTCTAACTTCAATGTCGAGTAGAATATTCTCAAACGGACCTGGGTAACCAGGAGTTCCAGTCTCCGTCTTCGGGCCGTACTTGCGAGACTGTATGAACAAGCCGAAGGCTGCTTCCAAGGCTTGTTGTGAAGCTTCCCTCGACATTCCGACAGGCATTAGCTCTCGAAGAGTCACCGCGATGTCATCGTCGCCGTCGCGTCCCGTAATCTGCAACTCCGCCCATGCGAGTAGCTTCGCGTCGGGGAGAAGACGGCCGAGCCTACTCATTCGGTGCAGGGCACGATCTAGCCCTACGTCTGGATTCTCCACCGCATCTAGGCAATCACGTGTCATCTGCAGCAACTCTCTTGATCCCAACACCCGGCTCTCCTCCCTCGACTTAGTCCAGCTAACGCCTTGCCGTTGACCTGCAGGAGGCGAAGCCGACTGTCAGGTCGAACGGCTGGTTAGGCGAGTTCTGTTTCTGGTTCACCGTCTAGTTCACATGCATCAAGAAAAGCCTGATGGATCCGCTCTGCGGAGAGTCCAGCGATCTCCCGTCTGCTATGCTCGTGTTTGAGACCCAGAGAGACCCTGAGCAATTCACTGAAAACCTCATTCTTCTCGGTCCTGGAAAGTGCCGTTCGTGAGGTGAGGTCGTGAAAGGCCATGGCGATCCTCTCCCAGACGGCGACCTCATCGCCGGGCTGCACATCACGCCTGAAGTTATCGACTGCCGTCGCGACGGAGGTAGGCGCCGCTTCACCCAGCACCGCGTGAAATAGCCGGATCCGCACCCGAAGACTTGGACTTAGCTTGTCATGTCGAACTGGGCCTGGCTCCACGGTCGAAGTGGAAACCACATTCCGCTCGCCTTCCGCAATGCTGCGACGATACATCAGGTAGCGCATGATCTGGTCGGCGAGGTCGGGTCGCACGACGCGTAGGATCCGTATCCCAATTTGGTGAATGGACAGCCGTGGATACTGCAACGCGACTTTGTCGGCTAGCGGTGGCGAGTACTCCAAGACTTCGTCCCGCGAAACATCGAGCCATACCGGAAGAATCACCTTCTCACCCCCCGCCTCCTTGGCGAGCAGGCCACGCAACTCATACTCTGGCCAGGGTTTCCGAAGAAAGTGCCGACTGATGATAATGAGCCCGAACCGCGAGCAAGCCAGTCCCCGGTCAATGGTACGCGACAAGCTATCGCCAATCTGAAGGCACTCCTCATCGAACCAGACACGAACCCCCAATTGCGCGAGTACCGTTGAGAGTTCGCGCGCCAGCACCGACTTGTCCTCGGTCGCGTGCGAGATGAAGAGGTCATATTCGGTGCGTTCGTAAACTTCCATCGTCGCTCCACGCAGTCCTGCAGCAATCGACTATCTCAAGTGCACAAAGCAACCACAATGTTGATAACGGTTGCTAGGCCAACTACTGCAGCAACGGCGAAGGATGCCCATGTGGCCAATCGTTGCGATCGCTGGAGTTCAAGCATCTTCTCCGCTTGGTCGCGGCGGTCAAGGTCGTAGTACTCCCGGAACAGCCGGTCTGCCTCCAAACGTGCTGAGTGCAACCGATGCCGCGCTTCTGCGAGAGCATCCGGGTCTCCGTAACCTGAACCTGGCTCGAACAGTTCATCAGAGACCTTGGAGGCTCGTTCGCTTGCGTCGAGCCATCTCCCTCTAGCTTGCTCGATTGTTTCTGTAGTGCGACTCATGTCCCTCGTCCATTCTAGTGCTGCGCGAACCCGCCTAGTCAGAATGGAACGACCGACTCCGTTTCGTAGCGTCGTAGGTTACGCTGCGAATCTGGAGTGAACCGTAGCGCAGAGCTACATACGAAAGGAGCCGGTCGTGAAGAAGTTTACCACCT
>PWVB01000196.1 GCA_003562365.1 Anaerolineae bacterium | reverse complement strand
GTGTCAGTTTGGCACGGTTTGGTAAACCAGGGAGTCGTGAATGATTGGACGACGCTGGAGCGAAGACAGGTGCTGGCTCACGAGCCGTACCTGACGGTTGAGATGCATACCATAGCATTGCCAGATGGGACAGTAATCTCGGATTGGCCGTGGGTTATCACGCCAGATTTTGTCATTGTGGTCGCGGTAACCCACGAGGGGCGGTATCTCTGTTTTCGCCAGACGAAGTATAGTGTTGAGGGAATGTCTCTGGCTCCGGTAGGGGGGTACCTCGATGAGGGGGAGACACCTGACACTGCGGCGCGGCGCGAGCTGCAGGAGGAGACCGGCTATGCGGCGCCAGCCTGGGTCCATCTGGGTTCCTTTCCGGTGGACGGCAACCGAGGTGCTGGTGTGGCGCATCTCTATCTAGCCAGCGAGGCCCACCCGGTTGCAGAACCGGATGCCGACGATCTAGAGGCTCAGGAGCTGTTGCAGCTGACGCGAGCTGAGATGATAGCAGCTCTGGATGCCGGTGAGTTCAAAGTGTTGCCCTGGGCTGCTGCAGTAGCCTTGGCGCTGCGCTCTACAACAGCATTGGGCTCGCTTTAGCCCAAACGGCGCAACGGGTCCCATTCCGTCACGAACCCTGATCGTGTCTCTGGCTTTGACTTGCGCGCCGAGCATCATTATACTAGATTCATCGAAGGTGCTCCGAGGCACACTCTGGTTCTGTGAGTTGCCTCTGGCGCGTTGCGTGCGGTTAAGCTTCGATCTGTTCGGCGAGTATTTAATACTAGGCAGGGAGGTACTGAGGATGAGCAGAAGACCTGGTGGTGAGTTGGCGACTCGTCCGCTACATTTCATCTGGATCGCCGATTGCTCAGGGTCGATGAAGACCGACGGCAAGATTCAGGCACTGAACGTGGCAATTCGCGAGGCGATTCCCCATATGCAGAAGGTTGCTTTGGAGAATCCCAACGCGCAGGTGCTGGTGAGAGCGTTAAAGTTCTCAACCGGTGCACAGTGGCATGTCTCGCAACCCACGCCCGTGGAGGTCTTCAGGTGGGAGGATCTGCAAGCCGATGGGGTTACCGATATGGGGAAGGCGCTTGAGATGGTGACAGCGCAGCTTAAGATCCCTCCGATGACCGATCGCGCTCTGCCGCCGGTTCTGGTGCTGATTTCGGATGGGCAGCCGACAGACAGCTTTGAAAAGGGACTTCGGGCACTGTTGGATGAGCCTTGGGGCAAGAAGGCGGTGCGCATAGCTATCGCGATTGGATCTGACGCTGACTACGATGTGCTCCAGCAGTTTATCGCTCACCCGGAGATCAAGCCGCTGCAGGCGAACAACCCTGAGTCACTGGTCAATTACATTAAGTGGGTTTCCACCGCGGTGCTGAAGTCCGCTTCCTCACCTGCAAGCCAGGCTACGGGAGCTGTTGCGGCTTCGAACGTGCCGGTGCCGCAGGCGCCCACGGCAGCGGCGGTGGGCGAAAGTGGGCCGATGGCAGCGGATGACGTCTGGTAGAGTAAGTCGAATTCGGCTGATGTCCCCACAGACCGCGATGTCGCCAGAGACCGCAAAGCCTCAGGATATCGCCTCTTCGCAGCCCCCTGCGGTGTCGCTAGGATGGCAGTTCATTGGTTGTTCGGTGCGGGGCGCCTCACATGAGCGAAGCTGCCTACCTAATCAGGATGCCCTCTACTGGGCACCGGAAACTGGGCATGGGCCTCCGTTGATCGTCGCGCTGGCAGATGGTCACGGGAGTGCCCGTAGCTTCCGCAGTCACTTGGGCTCCTCGTTGGCGGTGCGTGAGATGGGGGGGGTGTTACAGGCGCTCATCGACTTTCTGCCGGCTGATCTGGAGACACTTTCGGTGGTCAAGCGTGCTGCTGAGGCGCGACTGCCTCAGGAGGTTGTGCGCCGTTGGCAAGGGGCAGTTGAATCCCATCTCGCCGAGCATCCGTTTAGCGAAGCAGAATTGACGCGACTGGCAGAGCTTAAGGGCGACAGCGCTGTTCGAGACTTGCGTGCGCATTCGCAGTTGGCTTACGGCACCACACTTTTGGGAGCTCTCCTGACCGCTGAATTTCTTATCTTTTTGCAGTTAGGGGATGGGGATATCCTGCTAGTGTCAGAAACGGGCGAGGTAACGCGACCTTTCTCGCGCGATGCGCGTCTGATCGCCAACGAGACAACCTCAATGTGTATGGCTGAAGCGTGGAGGGAGGTGCGGCTGCATTTCCGTGCCTGTGCCGGGTGGATGCCGGCTCTGATTTTGATGGCTACCGATGGCTATGCGAACTCCTTTATCGACGACGACGCCTTCCAGAAGGTTGGCTCTGACCTCCTGACCATCCTTCGAACAGATGGTGCTGAAGCCGTGGAGACGAATCTAGCTGCGTGGTTGCGGGAGGCTTCCGAAGCTGGTAGCGGCGATGACATCACCCTGGGGTTGCTTTTCCGTTGTGATGTGGTCCAGGGACAAGCCGCGGACGCTGCCACGGCGACGTCTGAGGACAGTGTGGCAGTTGTGGAAGATGGGGAGGCAGATCAGCCGGTGCGTTTGCGGTCGGCGGCGGCGATCAAGCACGAAGCTCCCCGAGAGCCGGCCAAGCGGTCGCGGCTCGCATATCTTGTGGCGGCTAAACCAGATGAGCCCGATGCTGTTGATGGGGCCCTTGCTGACGAGGGGCACGGCGTATCTGAAGCGGCTGGTGGCGTAGGAAAGAAGACGGACGAGGCCAGCAACGTTGGCTAAGGGATAGCGGCCCGCGCCGTTCAGGCCCGTTGCTTTTGGCGCCGCCGAAGACTACTGGGGTAATATCCTTGATTTTCTGACATCCTGAGGATGTGATGCATCAAGCTGTCCGTGAGACGCTGCAGCAGATTGTCTGTCGCTATGGTCGCGAGGTATTGAGCGATCCGCGACGCTGTCGAGCACTGCTTATGGATCTCTGTGGCGAACACCGGGGTGAGATTAATATCCTGGATATGGCGCTGCGAGAGCACGTCGTTGAGGAGCTTGAGGCCGTCTCTGAGTCATTGCCACGGTCCCTGCAGATCGCGCGATTGGCACAACGCCTGTCGGACGCCTACTATCTTCCTGAACCAGCTGCGAGGTGGGCGGTGGAGACCTGCGCGGCGGCGCTGGATGGTGGTGGGACCGAGATGCATTCCCGAGTGTTTTCCTCAGGTTTACCGGCGACGGTCCTGGGCCGACAGTGGTCAGGAGCAGAGTTGGACGAGGCCGTCGAACCGGCGTGGACGGTGCTCGGCTCGACACCCGGAGAGGTCGAAGTGCCGGGTGACCTTGAGGTGCGGATCAGCGCGCGCGTGGATGATGATGGTGCTGCGCGACTTGCTAAGGATCTGGAGCCCTTTGGTCCGCTTCAGCGGCTCGACCTGAGTTACAGTCCGCTCAGCGATGCCGGGGTGCTGCACATAGCGCAGATTGACGGACTACTGGGTCTGGATCTGTCACGAACGAGACTGACGGATGTGGGACTGGCCTCTCTTAGTGCTCATTGGCCACTGCTTACGCTGAATCTGTGGGGCTGCGACGGCATCACTGATGCTGGGCTGGTGGCAATTGGGAGTCTGACGCGTCTACGGCGCCTCGAGCTGGGATTGTGCGATCGGGTGGGGGATGCGGGTCTCCTGGCGTTGGAGTCCCTGGTGCTTTTGACGCACCTAGGCCTGGCTGGAACTCAGGTGAGCGATCCTGGCTTGAGTTGGCTGTCTGGGTTAAAAGTCCTCAAGCGCCTCGCATTGGATGACACGTCGGTGAGTGGCGACTGTCTGGAAACGATCACCGGTCTGCCAGAGCTCAAGACTTTGACGTTGCACGGCTGCGTCCGGCTGCGACCTGTGGGACTCGCCAGCCTGCGGGCAGCTCCTCAGCTGGCGAGCCTAGATCTAGGCGCCTGCGGGCTTCTGGCAGATCCTGCACTGGTTCACCTGCGGCCCCTTTGCGGACTGACGGAACTTGGATTGGCTCATCTGGCGATTAGTGATGCTGGGACACTCTACTTGCTCACCTTGACAGCGCTCTCGCGACTGGACGTGAGTTGGACGCACATCGGCGATGCTGGTTTGGTCCGGCTGGCGGCGCTACGTGGATTAACGGAACTGAGGCTCGCGGGTACGGCGGTTGGCGGCGCGGCCCTGGGTCGCCTGGCGGCGCTACCAGGGCTTGTCAGACTGGATCTCTCAAGAACGCCGATCGGCGACACCGATCTACGGGCGCTGGGCGCACTCGCGGGTCTGGAAGTGTTGGATCTTGAGGGCACCGCTATCGGTGACGGCGGTCTGGTCCATTTAGAAGAGTTGCCAGCCTTGCGCTCCGTCTACCTCGGTGATACAGGGATCACCAATGCGGGTCTAGAACTGCTGCGTCAGAAGAGCTCGGTGGAGGCCGTTGATCTCGCCCAATGCGACGGTGTGTCCGAGGTGGGCATACGAGCCCTGGAGGAGTCCGGCGTCTCCGTGACGCGCTGAGGGCTGGGTGATAAGGACCGTGGGAGGTTACAACTGCTAACGAAAACCTTGTCAAATAGTTGCAGACCGCGTCAACGCATTTGACAAAACTCTAATTCCGTGTTAATCCTGGAGGTGAAAAATCGAGGTTTTGGAAGTGACCAAAGACTATGCAAGCGTAGACGGCGAGAAAATCTATTTCGATGAGTCATTTGAGGCGG
>PWVB01000194.1 GCA_003562365.1 Anaerolineae bacterium | reverse complement strand
TACTCTGGAATTTCTCAACCGTAGAAACATCATCCCAAACAACAAGATGAGGATATATGCGACCATCCTCGAGTTCAAACTCGGACTCAGTTACTCTGACAACCCTTCTGCTGATCCTGGTTAAAAGGGAACCTCAGTAGCCTGGCGCCAGAAGTCTCACTCCACGTGCCAGTGTTCCAGATCATGGCTCCATGCCACGCCCAATGCCGCGCTGTGGGCATTCTGCGGATCGTGACGCTCTCCGTGAAACATCATCAGCCAAACGCCGAGAGATGGTCGCATGTCGAGCACGGCTGCTGCTGTAGGTCCGTTGTCGGCCCAGGGCAGATCGGGGAAGTCCAGGTAGTGCACATTCCGCCAGGTCAGAAGGTCCGCGGAATAGGCTAATCCCACGCCGCGCCCATCCCGGCACGGTGCGAAGAAGAGCGCGAAACCTCCGTCGTCGGTCGCTACCACACAGGGATTCTCCACTGTTGAACCATCGGGGGTTGCCTTCGCTGCCAGCACCGGACCATCGGGACGCGCTTCCTCCCAGTGCTTCAGGTCCGGCGAGACCAGTAGTCCGAGCTGGCCCGAGGTCTTGTAGAGACACCAGTAGCGGTCCCTATAAGCTACTAGATAGGGGTCAATCTGGCGGCGCGAGGGTGTCCAATGGCCCTGGCAACCAACTGGGTGGAGCGGCTCGGGCTCGCTCCAGGTGCGGAGATCGTGGCTCCGCATCAGCCATAGCCGGGAATCCTCGCTTCCATAGGCCTGTCCCGGCGGCACGGGATAGCTTTGCACGCACAGCACCCACTCACCTTTGACCCGGATCACGTTGCCTGGGCTTGAGAAGTTGAGCTCAGAATCGGTAAGCCGGCGGGGTGGTGACCAGGTACGCAGATCGGTGCTGTCGGTCACGCCGAGGTAGAGGCTATAGTGGTCGCCGCAGGGTTCAGCTACCGTGTGCAGGCAGGTCAGAACACCGGCGTGGAAGACCAGCGCTGGATCGCGCACGGCGATCAGTGGGCCTCGATCAAAGGTCGGATTCTTCGGTGGTGTCGTTAGCATAGATGGCTCTTCTATTGGTTAGGTGTCCGGTTCCCGGCATGGTCTAAAAACTGTCACAGGAAGCGGGACGAAGCGATGCATCGCACCCTTGCCCTTATGAAGCACTAACGCTCCTATCTCGATGAAGGGTCTGGGGCGCCGGACACAGACATCTGGCCATCCCGCCTTCATCTCAGTGGTGCTGAGTTCAACGGCCCTCATACTTTTCTGACATAGCACGGAATGCCGACTGCCAGCCCCCAGCCTCTCGGCACCGTATCAGAATCTCCGGCAATCGAGGCAGCCACGCACACCAATCGTCTGCAAAAACGCACGGCATGCTTCCAAGTGATTGTGATGGCCTCCGCACCGAGTCTGCCCTCCGCCGACAGCCCGAACGTGCCAATCCACAAGCGCAGTGACTCATGATAACCGCACGTTGTGAGGCTGGCAAACTGTGATTTGCAGACTTTAGAGATGGCGCTACATTACGATTAAGTACCTTTTTCAAAGGAGCCTACGATGTTCAGAATCATCAACATTGGCACGTTAAGTCAGAACAAGTTCTGGGGTGAGAAGGCACGTATGCGTGAGGACATCAGCGCTACCTGCACATTGCTGGATGTGGGTGAGTGCCGTTTGCTGGTTGATCCCTCGCCACGTCGCGAGCTGCTGGAGAGGCTGCTATTCAACCGCGCTGGGTTGCGTCCAGATGCGATCGACGCCGTCTATGTGACCCACTGGCACGGCGACCATCTCTTTGGTCTACGGCTCTTTGAACACGCTACCTGGTTGATGGCTGAGGCCGGCATCGCCGAGTGGCGCGAATGTGCCCCGGAGTATCGGCATCTGAGCGATCGCTTCCAACCCGCTGAGCAAGCACTGCCCGAGGGCATTGAACTCTTCGCTGCGCCGGGTCACACGCTGACGCTAGCGGCCCTCAAGACGGAGACACCGTGGGGCAGCCTTATCATCACCGGCGACGGCGTGATGAACCGCGAGTACTTTGCGGCTGAGGAAGGATATCACAACTCAATCGATTTCGAGCTGGCAGCCGCGACGATTCGCAGCATCAAGGCAGCGGCAGATTTGGTGATCCCCGGGCACGATAACGTGTTGTTGAACGCAAGGTGAGTCGAGTGGAAATCTCCTGAGCGAAGTGCGCCGTCAGTTTGCAACGACGTTCATTGCGATGTCCGCCCATTCCCAGAGCCGTTGCGGCTCATACCGGACGGTGCTGATGTCCTTAAGGATGAACTCCACCGGCGTGTTGAAGTGAGCGCAGATCCTCCGCGTCGATTCCAGGTCTGCTCGGATCGCTTCTCGATCAAAGGTCTCGCCAGCGAGCAGCGCGGGGCTTGGCTTGCGTGAGAACACGAAATCGCTGCCGATGCGCTCGGCACCTTTTTCAAGATCCGCCCATGGGCTCATAGAGATCTTGCGCAGGTTGGGAATCTCGCGAATGATCGTGATCTTCTCGTGTAAGGGCTCGCAGCAGCCGTAGTAGACTAGGCCAAAGCGCGCATACCATTTCACCGCATAATCGAGCTCGAAAGTCTGGTGCATCCGAGGCGACACCGAGGCGAAGATCTGGGCCATCCCGCTGGTCCAAAGATCCTTAGCTCGCGGCCTTTGAGGATCGTAGTTGGGAGCGGGGAGTTCATCAGTGTACGCCCCGGAGCAGTGAATCAGTGACTGAGGATGCCCCAGGAGACCTTGCGCCTCTAGTTGGTCGAGCATGGTCAGATAGCCCTTCGTCACCCGGGCCATCAGCTTGTGGACGAAATCTGGCAGATCGATCAGGTCCAGGAGCGCGTTCTCCACACCGTGCCACTCCACGATGCGGTCCCACACGGCAAAGCCTGGATGCAGTCCCTGCATGCGGATCTCAAGGATGCCATCAAAGATCTCTTGGGCCTGCTCCTCCGTCCGTGCGGTGGCCACAGTGTCTAGCACGACCTCCGGCATACGGATCTTCTCCAGATCGTCCTCTGTCTGTAGCTGATCGATGTAGTAGTGACCGACCACGTCGTTTCTGGGATCCGAGACCGCGCGCTCCTCAATGGCCCGAATGCCCAGATGGGCACCGTTGATATTCTTGGGGATGTCGAGATAGGGCTCGACCACCATATCCACGCGCATGTGATTCCAGGCGTAGAGCGTCCTTCTCAGTCGCGTTTCTAGTTCGCGAGAGAAGGCATTCTCCGTCTGAAGGGTGAGTTCGGCATCTACGTCCATTTCGTGCCAGGGAATCTGGTCGATCAGGACCATCGGACGAACCGGCGCCAGGCCATTGAGGGCCTTCCACAGCTGGATCGTCTCCTGCTGGATTGGCAGCGCGGCGATGTCGGCGACCTGGCGCCCCAAGTCTCTCAAGATCGACGTGTCACGGCTGCTGATTGACATATAAGACTCCCCTTGCAGTGATTGTCGGGACTCATAACCTGCTTGTGAAGACACAATCAAGCCATCGGCAGCTATGGTCTTTTTGAGGTGTGTTAAGAGGCATACGAAGCCGCAGGTGATGCAGCTTCCTGGATGATGGTGCCCCCAACGGGATTTGAACCCATGTACCAGGCTTGAAAGGCCTGTGTCCTAGACCAGACTAGACGATGGGGGCCGACGGAGGCAATCGTAACACAAAGTCTGAATCTGTCAAGATTGCGTTCGGGAACGTGCTTGCTTTTCTGAGCTTAGGCCTCAACGGCCTGGGGCGTGGTCACGGCTCCGGCGGGCCATCTTCCGATCGCTGCACACCTGACGGCTTACTCTGTTTGACTTGAGCCCGCGACTATGTTACCATACCCACGTTCTTAGATCGCTGACCGCATTGCATGCGGATCTTGCTTCGGACACACATCAGCCTAGCCGCGGTGCGGTGCAGGCTGTGCTTTGTTAACAACGCTATAGAGCAAGGGTAGGATCGTGACGACTCTCCCTTCTTAAGAGGGCAGAGTCTCGGGCTACGCATGACGCAACCGTCTACGTTAGCGCCCGACCGCTCCGGGCGAGCGGATTGCAGGAGGTTGACCGCGGCATTGGTGTTGCGGTCGAGCTTAAGATCGCAATGAGGACATTCATGTACGCAAATGCTCAAGGTATTCTTCGCCGTCTCGCCGCACCAGTAACACCGTTGCGAGGTATAGGCGGGGGTCACAGCAACGACTTGATTACCAGCTTTCGCCGCGTTGTGCTCGAGCAGGTGCCTGAATGCCGCCAACCCAGTACCGTGCGCGCTGACAGCGACGTGGTGATTGCGCGTCATGAACGCGAGGTTAAGGTCCTCAATAGCCGTCAGCGTGTAGTTATCCACCAGCCCGATTATAGAAATTGCGCGACAGGTCCAGGAGATCGTTCAGCTTGCTCGCTTGCCGAGCATACGGATACAAGCGGTATTTGCAGGTGCCGATCACGGCCTAGACTCCCTTCTGCGCTTCGATGTGTCGCGAAATCGTTTCCGACGAGACTTGCCCGCCGGTTCCGACATAGTAGCTGCGTGTCCACAAAGGCAGCAAGCGGCGGTTCAGTTCGGGTAACGCCTTGCGCCATAGATTTCTCCGCAGGGGACTCCCCGTTTTAACGGGGAGGGGAATGCGGTTCCCCTGTGCATTCCGTAAGGTTGACCGTAGTTCATTTCGTGGTACAATACGAGTATGAACAAGACAC
>PWVB01000534.1 GCA_003562365.1 Anaerolineae bacterium | reverse complement strand
GATTCTGCCTATACGGCACCAAGCGCGGTCACGGGAGAGGCGTGATGGCAAATCCGTAGCGCAGGCGGTTACCGGGATCCCAAGCCCGCTTGAGCTGCCGCAGCCTCTGGAACGACTCGGGGCTGAAGCCGTCAGCGATGCGCTCGTGCGCCTCTTGGCCCTCCATGAAGTTCATGTAGACCTTGCCGCTTTGAGCCGGACCCAGGGCCGCCATCATTGCCGCAATGTGGCTGCGGGCAGCGCCGGCGATCTCCGGGGTCGGCGCGATCGAAACCACCTCAAGCAGTAGCTCGGCGTCGCGGCTGCCATAGGCAGCGCCCCCCACGTCGCCTCGAGAGACAGCGCCGCCGATGTGGCGCACCTCAGAGAAGACGATGAGCGGCGGCCCGTCCTGGGGCAGCGTGAAACGGGTAAGCGCCTCACTTGCTGCCTCATCGAGGTTGCTCAGCCAGGCGCCGGTGACCACAGCCGGTGTAGGGTCTTCAGGATCCTGGCTTATGGCGGCGGACTGCGAGAAGGGCATTGGGCCGAACATATCGATGGCCGGCGGCTGCCACCTCCGCCAATCGTCGATCAGCGCGGCGCCCGCCTCGAGGTCACCGGTGTAGCAGCCGCGTACAACCGCGAAGCTCTTGCCTCGCAGGGGTTCGGGCATAATCGGCAGCGGCGGGACGTTGAGCAGTACCACCGACGAGGTCATCTCATCGGGCAACGTGGGGATCCAGTCCCGGTAGCGGGCCATCACGTCCCTCGCCATCTCCGCAGGATAGAGCAGGTTCCCGGCATAGACGGTGGTCACAGGATAGAGACGGATCTTCATCCGCGTGACGATGGCAAGGCTGCCTCCCCCACCGCGCAATCCCCAGAAGAGATCGGACTGTTCCTGCTCGCTGACGTGGAGCTGTCGCCCATCAGCGGTCACCACGTCGAAGGCCAGCGCACTGTCCGCCGCAAGACCGTGTTTGCGCGCCAACCAACCGATGCCGCCGCCCAAGGTGTAGCCAACCGCGCCGACATCGGGCGAGGAGCCCAACAGCGGTGCCAGCCCGTGTGCCTGGGCCGCCTCCAGGACATGGGCCCACTTCGCTCCCGCCTCCACCCACGCTGTCTGTGTCACGGGATCGACCTCGACGCCGGTCATCTGCGACGTCCGGATCAGCAGCGCATCGTCGGCGGGTGTCCGCATGCCGTGGCCTGTCGCCTGGACCGACACGCCCAGATCGTGTTCCGCTGCGTAGCAGACCGCCGCCGCGATATCATCGGCATCGTGCGCAATCACGATGAGCTCGGGATGCTGATCAAAGACCAGGTTCCAGGGCGTGCGCGCCGTGTCATAGTCCGGATCACCCGGGTAGATCACCGCGCCCTTGATGGACGATTCCAACGGCGCAGGGCAATCTGTGCGGGCTTCTTCTGTCAACTCTCTCAGCTGGGTCATTTCAGCCTCCTAGGCTGTGGGCACGGCCGGCACTTCGCGCGGCCGCATTTAAAGAATATTGTTATATAAATAATATGTTTTTATGGCGCGTTTGTCAAGTAGGAAGCTTGGGTGGACAGACTGCAGAGTACCGGAGAGAGCGCGTATACGTGCGAAGGTTACCAACGGACCTGACGGAAGGATCCTGGTGAAGCTCACCGAGATCACCCCCTACCCCTCTCATCTGCACCCGCCCGCCGGACCGCTAATCTGAGCAAAGAAGACGCCGGTAACCGGATAACGCCCAACCAAAGGCAAACTCATCCCGAAACATATCCAAAAGCTACCCGGAGTTCCCTATGCTACTATGATCATAGCGCAATGGTGCCAGTTGAGCACTGTCCAGCACGAGCGGGTCTGCCATCGATGTCGTTCCATCCTGACCACACGATTCAGATCCCTTCCAAGAATAGAGTCGGATCTAATACACAATACCGGGATTTCGGACCATATGGGGCGATCAGCTGAACTACTCGGCCCGAATGGCGAGGCCGGGACAGAGGTCTGCTGATGGCAAACTCTGGGCTGCCGGCCGGCCCCGGAGATGGGCGGTTGGCGTCCAGATGACTTGAACCGACTTTTTCTAGGCCCTGACTGAGCGGCGATTCCGCCCAAAGTCAGGTGCGGGAGGGAGGATATGGCCAACTACGAGACGGATATCCTGATTGTAGGGGGTGGCGTTGGTGGATGTGCGGCAGCATTGGCCGCGACCTCACTGGGCTTCCGCGTCATCTTGACAGAAGAGACCGACTGGATTGGCGGGCAGTTGACAACCCAGGCGGTCCCGCCGGACGAGCACCAGTGGATTGAGCAGTTCGGCTGCACGCGCCGGTACCGACACCTGCGCGACAGCATACGGCAGTACTACCGCGCGCACTACCCGCTGATGCCGGCTTCACGCAGCGACCCTCATCTGAACCCCGGCGGCGGCTGGGTATCGGCGCTGTGTCACGAGCCTCGTGTGGCGCTTGCGGTGCTGCGAGACATGATGAGCTTCCCGCGCAGCCAGCATCTCCTGCGGGTCCTCCTCCGGCATGTGCCCGTAGCCGTCGACGTGGAGGGTGATCGCGTAAGGGCGGTGACACTGCTGCACACAGAAACAGCAGATGAAGTGCTGGTTGAGGCCCCCTATGTACTGGATGCGACCGAACTCGGAGACCTTCTGCCACTGGCAGATGTCGAATACGTGGTGGGCGCCGAGTCTCAGGATCAGACTGGAGAACCTCACGCTGTCGCGGGCCCACCACAGCCCGACAATGTGCAGGCTCTGAGCTGGTGCTTCCCCATAGCGTACGACCCCACCGGAGAGCACGTTATCGACAAACCTGAGCAGTATGATTTCTGGCGCGACTACGAGCCGGCATTGACACCATCTTGGCCGGGAAAGCTCTTGAGTTGGGCGCACTCCCATCCCATTACCCTTGAACCTCAGGCACGGGTCCTATTCCCGTGGGAGTCGGAGAAGGTCTTTGACGCTTTGTGGTCTTTCCGGCTGATCGTGAGCAAGGCGCACTATCCGCCGGACCGCAGCATTCACGAAGTGACGCTGGTAAACTGGCCCCAGATCGACTATGTGGAAGGAAGCATCATCGACAGAAGCGGCGATGACGTTTTACACCACAAAGAGGCTGCGCGTCAGCTATCACTGAGCCTCCTCTATTGGTTGCAGACCGAGGCGCCAAAACCAGACGACGGACAGGGCTATCCCGGGCTTTATCTGGTTCCGGACCTGGTGGGCACGGGTGACGGGCTGGCAAAGTACCCCTATATTCGCGAGTCGCGAAGGATTCAGGCCGTCTTTACGGTCACCGAACTGCACGTAAGCCCCGACATTCGGCCTGATCAGAATACGGCTGTCTTTGACGACAGCGTGGGCATCGGATCCTATCGAATTGACCTGCACCCCAGCACCGGGGGAGACAACTATATCGATATTCCCTCGCTACCGTTTGAGATTCCACTGGGCTCACTGCTGCCCATTCGTGTAGAGAATCTGCTGCCGGCGTGCAAGAACATCGGCACTACACATATCACCAATGGCTGTTATCGCCTGCATCCTGTTGAGTGGAATATCGGCGAAGCCGCCGGATTGCTGGCTGCCTTCTGCCTCCGCCGCGGCGTCAGGCCACGGGCAGTGAGGCAGAAAGAGACAATGCTCAAAGACTTCCAAGCGCTCCTGCAAGACCAGGGGGTAGAGTTACATTGGCCGCAGGTGGGGCCTTCTGAGCCGGTTCTTCCAGACGATGCCTAGGCCCTGCGCGATCCAAACTTCAGCAGGATTAGCGACGGTGAGGAGTGTCAGATCAGGTACATATGCCCAACGATAGCCATTCTGCCAGAGTAGCGCAGGACAAGAAAACAACGCCCACTGCCCCTGCAGGACCTGAAGGGCAGGATGCGGCTTGGGCCATAGCCGTTGATGTGGGAGGGAGCAAAATCGCCGCAGCGTTGGTCAGTTCCTCGGGCTGCCTGCGGCATCAGCGGCGTGAGCCGACATCCGCCTCAAGTGAGCCTCAAGCCGTTATCCATCAGATCTGCCAGATGGTAGACGCCATCGCGTCCGCCGCTGCGGAGGAGACTCGAGAGATCCTCGGGGTGGGCATCGGTATTGCGGGCATGACCGACAGCGAGCGCGGGATCACCCTGCTGGCATCCAACCTGGGATGGAAAAACGTACCGGTGCGCCGGCTCGTCGCCGATCAGGTGGAGCACCCTGTGTTCGTGGATAGCGACACAAACGTTGCCGCCCTCGGCGAGCAGGCCTTCGGCGCAGGAAGGGACTCAGACAACTTCCTCTATGTCAACATTGGCACCGGCATCGGCGCCAGCATGGTATTGGATGGACGCCTTTACCGAGGTGCAGGCGGGGTAGCGGGCGAGTTCGGACATCTCGCCCTCAAACCGGGGGGACCGCAGTGCGGCTGTGGGCTCCGAGGATGCCTGGAGGCCCTGGCTTCTGGCAGGGCCATTGCCAGGCGGGCAACGGAGGCAATAGCAGATAGACGCCCGACCAAGATTCAGGAACTGGCCGAGGGGAAGCAAGAAGACGTGACGGCAGCGCTGGTAGGCGAGGCCGCCCAATTGGGAGATCCTCTGGCGCTCGAGATCCTAAGCGACGCCGGAAGGTACATCGGCATCGGGCTGGCCATCTGCACGGATCTCCTCAACCCTGAGCGGATCCTGTTAGCCGGCGGCGTCACGGGGGCGAAGGAGCTACTCCTCAAGCCGATGCGAGCTGCTATGGCGGAGCACACGCTGCCGCGCCCTCTCCGTACCGTCACGGTCGTTCCGTCTGGGCTGGGCGATGTTGGCTATCTGATCGGCGCCGCGGCGCTTGTTTTCCGAGAGGAGCGTCCCCAGACAACGTGACTCGGGCCCTTGCGGCCTATCGATGCTGCAATCGTTAGTAGTGGTGATCGTAAGTGCTCACTCTAGATGAATAGGGAGGCTAAAGGTGACACAGTTATTGGATCAACTAAAGAGCGATGAACCCTGTCTGATCGTCAGCATTCCGACCAACACAGTAGAGGCGGCGCTGGCCGCGCAAGACGGCGGGGCTGATGCCGTCAAAGTCCACTGCAACGTGACCCACCACGCTACCGGCGTGACGTTTGGCACCCTTGACGAGGAAGAGCCTCGACTTCGGGCCATTCTGGAGGCCATTGACATCCCGGCCGGGCTCGTGCCCGGTGAGACGCTGGATCTGGACGTGGGCTACTTCGAGAAGGCCCGCGACATGGGCTTCACCACTATGGATGCCTACGCCCAGTTCTGGCCGGCCATTGTGTACAAGGTAGAGGGACTGGAACTGGCGGCTGCCTTTGACAGCAGTTACAGCTGGGAAGAGATGCGTGCGCTTGACTCCCTCCCGTGGGTCGACATCGTCGAGCCAAGCGTGGTGCCGGTGGAGGAGTACGGACGTCTCCTGAGCCTCCGCGACGTAGCCGCGTACCGGGCGCTGATTGAGATGTTAGACAAGCCGGTCATCATTCCTACGCAGCGACGGATTCGCACCGATGACATTCCGGCACTGCTGAGTGTGGGTGCCAAAAATTTGATGATCGGTGCCGTCGTGACAGGAAAGAAGCCGGAGGATGTGGAGCGGGTAACGCGGGAGTTCCGCCAGGCGCTGGATGCCGGCTAGCAGTGTGCTTCATCATACAAAGGAAAGGGGGTGCGCCTTCCGATCAACATATCGATCTGAATTGGACGATGGCTTCCTGGTGCGGCTAAGTGGAGTTGGCTAATCTATAAGGAGGAAGGACATGATGCTGCAAGGCATCGGCATTCTAGTTGTGTTCTTTGTGTTCGCTGCGTTGATGATCACCCGGCGAATGCACACTATTCTGGCCCTGATCTGTATGGCCGTTCTCATCGCAATCGTCGGCGGTGTTCCCGCAGAGGACGTTCTCAGTGAGGTCATTAACGCTGGCGCGATGCGCATGGCCACAGCCATTGGTGCGATCATCTTCGGTGCCTGGTTAGGACAGGTTATGACCCAAACGGGCATCTCCCACGACATCATCCGCCGGGCAGCAGAGCTTGGGGGTGACAAACCGCTGGCCGTCTCGCTGGCGTTGGCAATTGCTACGGCCGTCCTCTTCACCACACTGGCCGGGACGGGCGCTGTGATTATGGTCGGCACCATCGTGATGCCGATTATGATGACCGCGGGGATCAAGCCGCTCAGAGCGGCCGGCATCTTCCTGGTGGCCTTCGCAGTGGGGATTGTGATCAACCTGGCGAATCTGCAGACGTATGCCGACATCGCAGGTATCGAGCTGGGTATCATCACGCAGTTTGCCCTGATCCAGTTGGTGATCAGCGCGGTGATAGGGCTGATCTTCGTGGTGCTTGAGTCCCGGGGCGTCGAGACGGCATGGGCAGCCGTGGATGAGGAGGAAGCCAGAGAGGAGCTTGAGGAGATCGAGCAGGTTCCGCTCTATGCAATACTGACCCCGTTCATCCCACTCGTTCTGGTTCTTGTCTTCGACTGGCCGGTCATCCCTGCGTTTGTGGTCGGCATCATCTACGGTGTAGTGACTGCCCGGTTGGGCGAAAGCCTGCGCATCCTGACCAGCGCTGCATTCGACGCGCTGGATGATGCAGCCCACGCGGTGCTGCTGCTCATCGGCATCGGTATGGTCCTGATGGCAGTGTTCCATCCGACGGTCGAGGGCGTGATGCGGGAGCTACTGGGAGAACTCGTCCCGACAAGCCCCATCATCTACATCCTCTTCTTCGCCCTACTTGCTCCGCTCTCCTTGTACCGTGGCCCGCTGAATATGTGGGGTCTGGGAAGCGGACTGCTCGCGGTGATCATCGGGGCAGAGATACTGCCGCCGCAGGCAGCGATCGCCGCCTTCATGTCCACCGAGCGCGTGCAGTCAGCCGGTGACCCGACCAACTCACAGAACGCTTGGACGGCGGGCTTTGCGGAGATTGATGTGAACCAGCTGAGTTGGGTTACGGTTCCACCCTTATGGGTGATGGCCGTCGTCTCCGCGATCGTCGCTGGCATACTCTATATGTAGCTTCATCTTAGCTCGAGCGGACGATGCAGGCGCTGGAGTTCCCATCGTCCGCTCGAAGCTGCTGCTGACTCGCGACGATGATCCTCCTTGGTGGGCTCAAGTCCGACGACTGCGACTTGGCACGCCATCGTCAGGCATCTTGATCGTTCGTGTCGGAGAGTACAGATCGTAGGGGACTTCACATATCAGGAGGCTCTATGAGCGAAAAAAGCATCCGAGTTGGGATTGATGTTGGCGGCACCTTCACAGACGCGGTGGCCATCGACGGTGGCACCATGGAGATTGTGGCTCAAAGCAAGGTACCGACAACACACGACGCCCCCCAGGGTGTCGCCAAAGGCGTCATCGATTCTCTGCGCAGTGTCCTGGAGGAAGGCAACATCGACCCAGAATCGGTGGTGTTCATTGCCCACGGAACCACCCAGGCCACCAACGCCCTTCTAGAAGGGGACGTCGTGAAGGTCGGCGTTGTCGGTATGGGCAAGGGACTGGAGGCGTGGCGGGCGCGGTCAGAATCCACTATCGAAGAGATTCAGCTGTCTGAGAGTCAGACCCTTGAGACAGCGTCCGTCTTCCTCAATACTTCGCGCGGTTTCGATGAGGAGGAGGCCAGAGACGCGATCCGCGAGCTCGCCGACGCAGGCGCCGAAGCCATCGTAGCCAGCGAAGCGTACAGTGTCGACGATCCACGCAACGAACGCCGCGTTATGGAGCTGGCGCACGAGATGGATCTGCCGGCCTGCGGAAGCCATCAGATCTCCAAGCGTTACGGGCTGAAGGCCCGCACGCGCACGGCGGTGGTCAATGCCAGCATTCTGCCGCGGATGACGCGTACCGCGGACATGACGGAGTCCAGCGTGAAGGAGGCGGGCATCACCGCACCGCTGATGATTATGCGCGGCGACGGGGGCGCGATGACCATTGACCAGATGAGATCGCGCCCGATCCAGACACTTCTATCTGGACCAGCCGCTGGTGTTGCGGGTGCCCTGATGTACGAGCGCGTCTCCGACGGGATCTTCCTGGAGGTGGGGGGGACGAGCACCGATATCTCGGCTGTCCGCAACGGCAAGGTGGAGATCGACTACGCCGCCGTGGGAGGCCACCGCCTCTATCTGACCTCCCTTGACGTGCGCACAGCGGGACTGGCGGGCGGCAGCATGATCCGGCTGCGGGACGGGGAGATAGCCGAGGTCGGGCCCCGCAGCGCGCATATTGCAGATCTGCCCTACGCCGTATATGCAGACCCCGACGAGATCGTTGATCCAGAGCTTCTCATCATCCGGCCGCAGCGCGATGATCCTGAGGAGTACGTGGTCATCCAAACCGCCGACGGAACGAAATATGCGTTGACCTTGTCCGGCGCGGCTAACATCGCCGGGGTTGTGGATGCCGATGACTATGCAGCAGGGCATGTGGAGGCTGCACGAAGGGCCTTTGCGCCCCTGGCCGACCGACTGGGACAGGATCTTGATGATATGGCCGCGGAGATCCTCAACGTGGCGATCCAGAAGGTGATTCCGCTGGTGAGGGAGCTGGCGGATAAGTACGAGATGGAAGAATTGGACTTAGTCTTGGTGGGCGGGGGAGGCGGCGCCGCCGCGGTTGTGCCGTACCTGGCCCAAGAACTCGGACATGACCACGAGATAGCCTCCAGTGCCGAGATAATTGCAACGGTTGGCGTGGCGCTGGCTATGGTGCGGGACGTCGTGGAGCGTACGATACCCGATCCCACGGAGAAGGATGTGATCCGGGTGCGGCGGGAGGCGGAGGAAGCTGTCATTGATATGGGCGCTGAACCGGAAACGGTGGACGTTTCGGTGCAGATTGACAAGCAGCGCAGTCTGGTGCGGGCAACCGCCACCGGTGCTCTGGAGATGAGGATGAGGGAGTTCGGCGAGACGGAAATCCCGCCTGAGGAACGTCTTGAGATTGCCGCCGATTCGCTTGGACTGGATGCCCAAGAGGTGAGCAAGGCCGCCGGCACCGACCACCTGGATGTCTACGTCGGGACCAGGGAGATAAAGCGCTTCTTCGGTCTCTTCACCGAACGAAAGCAGGTCGTGCGAGTGGTGGACATCGAGGGCATCATTCGCTTGAGACTGGACGACGTCGAAATTGCCACGACCAAGTGCGGCAGCCTATCCGGAGAACTCGAGGAGGTCGTCAGTAAAGCTACCGAGTATACTGATGCTGGCAGAATGGTGCCGGACGTGTTTCTGTTATATGGTGCACGCATCGCTGACCTGAGCGGGCTGTCAGCATCCAAGCAGATTGTGGCCATCGCGGAGGAAGAACTGCGGGGTATTCCGGACGACAGAAAGGTTGTCATTGTGGCGGATCGAAGGAGCGGGTAACGTACCGATCCACCTGACCACCCGACCGGTGCCGCCCAGATCTCACACAGGGGCCGCGCTGTTTCGGAAGGACGCAACACACTGTCAGGTAGGAACTGTCGCATCTGGCCCGTGAACGACAGGACAAGAGGGAGGTAGCTTCGTGAATACTGAAACGTTTGACCGGGAATGGGACGTCATCGTGGTTGGTGGGGGCGTCTCCGGCGTTGTCGCGGCAACGGCTGCAGCTCGCAACAACGCTGCCACGCTGCTGGTGGAGAAGGATGGGTCGCTCGGAGGTACGATGACAACGTGCCGGGTTGGCCCGATGATGACATTTCACTCCCGTACCGAGCAGTTGATCCAGGGGTTGCCCCAAGAGATCGTGGACCGTCTCATAGCTATGGAGGCTTCCCCGGGGCATATCCTCGATACGTCGGGCTACGTTGCGACCATCACGCCCTTTGACTCAGAGTCCCTGAAGCTGGTGGCGCAGCGTATGGTGCTGGAATCGGGAGCCCATCTGCTGCTGCACACACTGACAGTGGATGTGGAAACGGTGGACGCTGCCATCAAGTCGGTCTATGTGGACGCCAACGGCCAGCGGAGCCGGCTCAAAGCCAGGGTGGTGGTCGATGCCACCGGAGACGCTGATGTCGCCTACCAGTCCGGGGCTCCGTGGGAACTCGGCCGCCCGTCGGACAATCTCGTACAGCCCCTATCGCTGATGTTCAAGGTGAAGGGATGGGATAAGGCAGCCTTCACCGACTACGCAGTCAACCATCCGGAGCAACTGCGGCTGAGCGCCGAGGGCGCCCAGGCCTATCAGCGAGAGCCGCTGGTGGCGGTGGCCGGTTTTGAGCAAATCCTTCAGGACGCCCTGGAGGCAGGAGAGATTCCGGGCCTGCAGCGAGAGCACGTGCTCTTCTTCAACACACACCGGCCGGATGAGGTCACAGTCAACATGAGCCGTATTCCAGAGGTGAACCCGCTTGACGCTGAAGAGCTCACACAGGCAGAGGCCGTTGGACGGGAGCAGGTGTTCAACCTCATGCGCTTCCTGCGCAAGCACATACCCGGCTTCCAGAACGCGGATGTCGTTGCCGTGGGCGAGCGCGTGGGGGTGCGGGAGTCACGGCGCATTGTGGGCGAGTACGTGCTGACCGCTGAAGACGTTGGAGCGGGCCGCCGCTTCCCAGATGTGATTGCACGAAGCGCCTACCCGATCGACATCCACGCTCGGACGCCGGATGAGAAGGACCTTGATCAGGCGGAGTTCAAAGACGACTTCGTCAGCCAGGGCGTAACGTATGAGATCCCGTATCGCTGTCTGGTACCGAAAGCGGTTGACGGACTGCTGGTCACCGGCCGCTGCATCTCGGCCACGGTGGACGCGCACGGAGCGACTCGGGTCTCACCGTCGTGCATGGCCTTCGGCCAGGCGGCAGGTACAGCCGCAGCACTATCGGTACAGGATGGGGTACCGCCGCGGGACCTGGACACTGACAAGCTTCAGCGGGTCCTAAAGCATCAAGGGGCCAACCTCGGCCAGAATGCGATCTGAGCGGATGAACAGCAAGGACACACTTACCCACCAGCCGGCGCCGTGCGGGCTGATCGCCAGTGAGAGGGTCTGGCCCTACCTGGTCATCGGCGACGAGACCGTCATCGACGCTCTCCGCCAAAAGGGTCACGTAAGCCGAGCCCTGGCCCACGGACGGCAGGAGGCAGCCAGCATCCGCCGGTCGCACCCCGACCAGGGGGCTCGGGCTGTTCTGAGCATCCTGGATGTGGAGATCGTCGAAAGTGACGAAGACCCGAAGATCGCCTGGCGTTACCGGCGCAGTGAGTATTCCAGACGTCCGCCACGCGTCACCATCTACCGTAAGGCGCTGCCCGAGATAGCCGGACTCGCCGCCGAAGCCGGCCTTGGCGCCGTGTTCCCCGAGAAGGTCGTGGGCGAGCTGGCCCTGGCTCACGAACTCTATCACCACATAGCCCTCACGACCTCCGGCAGGGTGAGCAACCACTGTCGTATAGCGTGGATTGAGCTGGGGCCACTCAAACTCCGCCGTCGTATTCCGGCACTGGATGAGGTGGCCGCACAGGCCTTTGCGCAGGCCTTCGTGGGGGCGTCACTGCCACCAACAGTTCTGGATTGGCTGACCGTCTATCGGGACCCCGAGCGTTTTGAGGCCTGTGTGCGCCGGGCGGAACGTCTTGTCGAGCTTCATAGGCTCTAGTAGAGGAGTAGAATGCACGAATACGACGTTGTGATTGTCGGTGGCGGGCCCGGCGGGCTGAACGCAGCGATTGCGGCCGGCCGACTGGGGGCTCGAACACTGCTGGTCGAACGCTATGCTTTTTTGGGCGGGATGTCAACTGCGGCATTGGTCTATCCCTGGATGACGTTCCACGACATGCAGGGGCAGCAGATCGTGCGCGGGATACCGCAGGAGATCGTTGATCGCCTGACAGCGCGCGGCGCATCACCCGGACATCTAAGAGACACCGTCGGCTTCTGCCACTCGGTGACACCTTTTGACAAAGAGGTTTTCAAGCAGATCGCCGTCGAGATGGTGCGTGAGGCTGGTGCGGATCTCCTGTTGCACGCACTTGCTGCGGAGACCCGTGTCGCCGCAGGCAAGATCGACGCGGTGACGGTTGTTGGGCCGTATGGACGCCTGCAGGTGCGCGGCGATGTCTTTGTGGACGGCACCGGAGACTGCGGGCTGGTGGCGATGGCCGGCGGCAGCACCCTGCTGGGGCGGCCGGCGGACGGCAAGGTGCAAGCGATGACGATGATGATGCGTGTCGGAGGCGTTGACCTGGATGCGGTCAAGGCCTACATGGTCGCCCACCCCGACGAGTTCTGGAAGGACAGTCGTATCGATAGGCTGTCAGAGTGGCCTCTAACCGGCGTCTCTGGTTTCTTTAGCCTGTGGGAGACGTACGGCCCTCCCGAGGTTCCGAGAGATCTGGTTCTGTTCTTCGCCGGCGTCAGGCCCGGGGAGGTCCATGTCAACACGACCCGCGTCATCGATCGAGATCCCACCGCTATCGAGGCGGTGACCGAGGCCGAGATCGAGGGGCGGGCGCAGGTCTGGCCGGTTCTCAGCTTTCTCCAACAACACGTGCCGGGATTCGCCAACAGCTATCTGGTGGAAACCGGCCCTCAAATCGGCATCCGGGAGAGTCGCCGCCTGCAGGGCCGCAGGATGCTCACCACTGAGGATATCACCACAGGTCGGCGGTTTGAGGATGTCATTGCCCGCAACGGCTACCAGATCGACATTCACGACCCTGAAGGGAAGGCGTTGGTGAGTCAGGAGCTCCTTGAGAGCGGCTACGACATTCCCTACGGCGCGCTGGTGTCCAGCGATCTGAGGAACGTCCTGGTTGCAGGACGGGCCATCTCGTGCAGCGTGGAGGCTTTCGCGTCGCTCAGAACCACGCCCTCCTGCATGGCCATTGGACAGGCTGCCGGGGCGGCGGCGGCCATGGCGTCCGCCAGAGGTTGTGCCCCGGGGGAACTGGATGTGACAGCGCTTCAGGAGGCACTTCTCCGGCAAGACGTGCATCTGGACCTTCCGCAGTAGCGGACGGGGCGTCTGAGCAAGGTTCCGATCCGGCCCAGCCGGTACAATCCCGACGGCAGGACCCCAGCACAGGCTTCAATGCGATCAAAGGGAGGGCAGCATGGTGAAAGACGCTGGATTGCGAATGGCGGTCATCGGCCTAGGGGTGATGGGGGCGCGCCACGCACAGATATGTCATAATCTAACCCGAGTTGACCTTGTCGCGGTAGCTGACATCAAACCCGGCCTATCTCAGCGGATTGGTCAGGAGCTGGATGTTACCGCTTATACCGACTATCGAGAGATGCTCGATGACGTGGACGTCGATGCGGTGACCATCGCCGTGACGGACCAGTTTCACCGCGAGCCGTGCGAGGTGTCCGCAGAGCGCGGGCTGCACATCTTTCTTGAGAAGCCAATTGCAACCACGATGGAGGATGCCCGCGCTATTCTGGATGCCGCGGAGCGAGGCGGCGTGAAGCTGATGGTTGGCCACACGCTCCGCTATGATCCGCGCTACAAGGCGATCCGGCAAGCCGCCAGAGCAGGTCAACTGGGCGACATCATCCACGCCTACGCCCGGCGGAATGCCACTGTACGCAGCGGCCGGCGGCTGGAGGGCCGTGCCGAAGCGATGGTCTTCCAGGGCGTCCACGACATCGATGCCTTGACCTGGATTCTGGGGGCGCCAATCACACGCGTCTACGCAGAGTCGGCTTCTAAGGTCTTGCGGGACCTAGGTGTTGCCGACGTGACGGTCGCAACCCTGCGCTTCGCCAACGGCGCCGTTGCGCTGCTGGAGCAGAGCTGGGCTCTGCCGGCGGAAGCGCCGACGCTGCTGGACGCTCAGCTCGAAGTGGTGGGGTCAAAAGGTGCAGCCTACATTGACTTTCGGGCCCCTTCCTTTGCCTTGATCACCGACGGTCAGTACACACAGCCAGACGCCATTCTGGGACTGCCGGAGGCCTATTACTTGCGGGACGAGCACGAGCATTTCCTGGACTATGTCGCCGGAGAGGCGCCGCCCAAGGTGGGGGGCGAAGAGGCGTTGCAGGCACTGAAGGTCGCCCACGCGACCCTGCAATCGGCCGCCGAGGCGCGCCCGGTGGAGATTGGGACGTAACAACAAGGAGTAGAGCAATCGCGGCTAGCGTCCCAGAGCCCCAAGCCAGCAGTCAGTACCGAGCCGGCCTTAAGGCACTTGGCGCCACCATCAAGTGTGGCGGCCACGCAAGCTTTGATGAATTAGGCAGGAAATACCGCGAGACCACGAGGTTCTCAGCGCCATAGCTTTTGACATCCGGCTCTCATCTTCGCAGACCGCACTGTCCAGCACCCAGCGTCAGCCGGCTTTCTGTGGATCGGTGCGCACATATGGGCTTCGGCGTTGCCCTGACTTCGCAGATCAACGATGGTATCAAGGAAGCTACACCCGCCTCATCGCCCTAGTCGAGCCGATCTGACCGCAGAGTCCTCCTCTCCGCCTGCCAGGCACTCATCAACGGCCCCATCCGCCACACCAATGGCGTCACCTGCAAGACCAACAGCATCTGTCCCGTTGCACTGCTCCTGGGCGGATCCGAGCACAACGCTGGTTCTGACATCCTGTTATCGGCCACCTTGTTTGCTCAGAATAGCGGCAGTGTCGGCCAGATTGGATGGAGAGCCGGAGAATGGCGAGAACCGCGGTCAGGGTGATCGGAGGGAAACAGGGTGGCAACGGGAGGCACTGAAGCCCCGCCCGAGTTGACGGTCCCAGACGATCCCCGCATCCTCCTCGGTCTGGAACCAAAGTGTCAATCTAACTTCCCGTGTTGTGAACTATGCCGAATTCTCGCGATCTATATCAAGCCTCTGCGATAGTCTTCCCTGATTTTTGACAATAAATGGACAAGCTCATCCGTCTTTGCCTTCATCACCACCCTATCAGACAGCATCAGGCGATCTTGTGTGCACTTAACTACGGTAGATCTTAGCATACTGTGTGTGATCATTGAGGCTAAAAACCATTGTCTTCCCAGGACTTTGCCAACTCTACGAATCTGATCTATCAGGAAGATCCTCGCTCTTGTAACAACATCGAAAGGATCGTGGAGCCCAAGTGACCTACACCAATCATTCCATTTGAACACCAGTACGGGGTGATAGAATACGGCTGGAATCCACGGAATCCCAAATGCATCAGCAACTATCGCTCCATGAAGAGACTCTGTGACAATAGTCCGGCATGAACGGATCTTGCCTATTATGTCACCTATCGATTGGTCTTGGCTAACAGTTGGATCAATATAAGTGTAGCCGAGTTCCTGACACACTCCTTCAAGCCTCTTTTTGATCCGATTAGCACCATGGGGAACTATTCCAAACTCAACCTCCGGAGCTATTGTCCGCCATTTATCGCCGATCATTCGCTTACTAACTAACATTGCACTATCAGTCACGCCCATCTCGGCCGGGAGGCCAATTGCACGCGCACTCAACGGCCCCCTCACACAGTAGACTTTGTAAGTATCATCAAGCTGATTGGACTTTTGACAACGTGAACTAAGGCTCGCGAACCGCGGGTCTGTATATGCACCTCTAGCTACCTATCACTTTTCATTTCTGGACATTAAAAGCGAAAAAGGTTGTGGAACGCTCCTGATATAATGAATGTGACAAACACTCTATATCCAGGAGGCGATTATGTTCCACAACCTTCGACTGTATTCTAAGATAAAACGGCGTATTCTTCAATGGTTGCCCCAGGCCCGCATCACTCGCGTGCGTAACTTGGCTTTGCTGGTCACCGGCTTGTGTGTGGAACAGGGCATTCATCTGAGTGAGATCGTGGGTAAGTGGCCGATACCGGGACGTGAAGTCAGTTTGGTGAACCGCTTGCGACGGTTTCTGTCCAACGAGGCGGTGGACGTAGCCGCTTGGTATCGGCCGATGGCGCGCCAGATCCTGTCGGTGTTTGCGGGTCAACAAATCCGCTTGATCATTGACACGACTAAGGTGGGCTTTAGCCATCGGTTGTTGGTGATTGGCCTGGCATATCGCCAGCGCGCTTTGCCTTTGGCGTGGAGTGTGCATGAGGGCCCACGCGGTCACACGACCACAGCTGAGCAATTGGCTTTGTTTAAGCAAGTCGCGGCGCTGTTGCCGTCTGGCGCGGACGTGGTAGTGCTGGGCGACACCGAATTTCAGCATGTGCCGCTGCTGCGCTGGTTCTGCCAGCGCAACTGGCACTTCATTGTGCGCCAACAAGGACGCATCAAGGTTTACCTTGACGGTCAGGGGTGGCGGAAGCTGAATAGCTTTGATCTGGTGCCCGGTGAAACCCGCGAAATTGGTTGGGTGCGCCTGACCGAGAAGTATGCGATGGGCTGGTTCTGGTTGGTCTTGCATTGGGATGCGGATGAAGATGAGCCTTGGTATCTGATTTCCGATCAGCCGGGACTGCGCCGCATCTTGCGCACCTACGGAAAACGGATGTGGATCGAAGAGATGTTTGGGGACAAAAAAGGTAAAGGCTTTGAATTGGAAACAACCCATATACGGGATGCCGCCCGGCTGGAGCGCTTTATGCTGGGCGTATGTATCGCCTTCGTCTATTTCATCACTCTGGGTAGTTGGGTGGTGAAACGGGGCTTGCGGCATTTGATCGACAAAAAGAGTCGGCGGGACAAAAGCTATTTCCGTTTGGGCCTGGATTGGTTCAAACAGCATAATCGCTTTGGTCATCCCCTGAGATTGCATTTCAAGCCTTATCCTTGAAAGTGATAGGTAGCTAGGT
>PWVB01000009.1 GCA_003562365.1 Anaerolineae bacterium | reverse complement strand
GTCGCCAGCCGCCAGTCCCAGAAGCGCCTCAGCGAAGGCGCCCTTGACCACGATACGTACCGCTTCTACACGTAGGGCCTCAATAGACAGCTGTTCCACTGACTCTGGGCCACCAGCGTCCTTACGCACAACATACCCCACTGGTACGACGCAGAAGCTATCGGATTTCATCTCTGCTTGACAATCCATCGATCTACCTCCTACCAGATAGCCATCGATCCTAGACCGGCTTACACAGCCTGCTCCGTACGTGAGATGATCTCGTCCTGAACCTCCCGGCTCAGCTCGATGAAATAGGCGCTGTATCCCGCCACCCTAACGATAAGCTCCTGGTAGCAGCTCGGATCCGCTTGTGCTGCACGGAGGGTCGCACCATCCACGATGTTGATCTGAAGTTCTTGTCCCCCCAACTGCATAAAAGTCGTCACCAGCTCACGCAGCCTGGCAATCTCCAGATCACTCTGGAACAGGCGGCGAGCGAACTTTACGTTACACGTGTTCCCCGCCGGCCAGTGAAAGACGTTGTCCAGTCGCGCCACCGAATGGAGGAGCGCCGTTGGCCCATTTCGATCCGCACCTTGGCAGGCTCCTACGCCGTCAACTAGTGGGGCACCAGCGCGCCTTCCATCCGGCGTTGCACCCGTCCAGTGTCCAGCATGAACGTGGCCGTTCACAGGCCAGACGCCGCAGACATAACGTCCGTTCCGAGAGTCCACATGATGCCAGCAGTAGTCTGCGTGCACGGCATTTACCCGGTTCGCAAGCTCATCAACCTCTAAGATACCGTTCCCAAATCGTGGCGTACGGCGATCCAGCAGCTCGCGCACAGTCGCGTGACCCTGGAAGTCATCCAGCAAGGCCTGCTGGAGTTCCTTCCAACTCAACCTTCGTTCCTCGCACACCCAACGCTGTATAGCCATAAGTCCATCGCAGGCATTAGTGGCACCGTAGACGGCGACGCCAGGTAGATTATACCGAGTGCCTCCGTGGACCAGATCTCGCCGTTGTGCCAAACAGTCATCTAGCAACGATGACATCAGGGGACAGTGTCCGTGCTGCTTCTGAATCTCACCGGCGATATGAGTCGCCAGAATGTTAAGCCCCGTCAAATAGCGGACCTGGGCCACGTAAGCCTCCCAGAGATCCTCAAAGCCATCAAACCGTTCGGGAGGACCAGTAGACAGACCAACCTGTTCACCCGTCACTGTAGAGACCCCGTCGTTCAAGGCCAGCTCCAATGCCTTAGCAAGGTTGATGTGACCACCAGCAGTCACACCCTGCTGCTTACCCGGAATGCTAGCCTCAACGCATCCCACCAGACCGTACCCTACAGCATCCTCAGAATTCACGCCGTGAACCTCAAGGGCTGGAATGACGACTGTGTCGTTGAAAAGCGCCGGCAGCCCCAGCCCCTCCGCCAGAGCGCTGTGAACGCGGTGCCAAAAGCGAGGATCGATATTCGGATGCCAGCGCACCGACAGCGCTGGTTGGTTCACCCGCAACGCTACGGTAGCATCCAAGCAGAGCCAGGAAAGAGGATTGGATTGGTCCCGACCCTGGGCGTCCTGCCCGCCGAGCGTCAGGTTTTGGAAGACCGTCTCTTTGACTCGGGTCCCCACATTCTCCATAAACTTGATCCAAAGATTGAGCAGGAGCTCCCATGCTGAGGACTCAGTTAGCGCACCGGAGGCCAGATCCTGGTCGTAGTAAGAGAACATATACTGATCGAAACGCCCCGCCGAGATAGACCAGCCATACTGCTCGATATGCATCGCTAGATGCGTGAACCAGAAGCTCTGAACTGCCTCCGCAAAGTCGCGTGCGGGCTCTGCCGGCACCCGGTGGCAATTTTCAGCAATGCGCAGCAACTCGGCCCGTCTTAGTGGCGCAGGCTCGCGTGCCGCCTCATCCTCTGCCAGCGCTGCGTAGCGTTCCGCCCAACGGATGATACCCCGAGCCGCAATAATCGCCGCCTCTAGAAAGGCCCGCCCCTCAACATCGTCAGCGGGTGCACCAGCTAAAAGATCCTCGATTTCTGCCAGGATACCGCGAAATCCCCGACGCAAGACCTTTTTGTAGTCGACAATGACATGCCCAAAGCCGCTACTCATACCTGTCACGAAACCTGCAGCCATCTCCCGCTCGGCGCGGCGCAACCGGACAGGATGGGCCTGTTTCGCTATATGCTCCAAGGTGTGACTAGACCACTGATCCCAGATTTCCGGCGGCGTCGTATCCTGGGTTAAGCCACTGAGATTATACTCAGGATAGACGGCGCGCCCTCCCAGCACGCCTGCCCGCTGCCCTACGATTAGTTCTGCTGGACGGATGAAGATCGGCAGTTCGTCGAAGACCCGATCCAGTGCCCGGGCCCGACGCAGCGCCGGATGTTGACCTACAGTCTGCTTGTAGGATTCGGTGACCAGGCGCGCCCGCTCGAAACACCATACCGTTTCGGTGGCGAAGAGTTCATCCTTCAGATGCCGAATGCGTTCTGGCACAGGCCGGGTTACATAGGTGGGCACCGATCCTCCTTTGCCGTGGGTGTTCTTGTCGACGACATTGTAGCATAAAGACCTTTTAATGCCTGACGAGGATCGCGGGCGATCGCCAATGCTCACTGGAAAGCCTAGAAGGCACCCCGGCCGGCATCGCAACCGAGGGTGAGCTTCCCGATCAGGGAAGCCTGCCGCAGAACCTGAAAAATGTCCGACAGAAACGGGCCAACACTCTGTAGTGACTGAAGGCTGGAGGTGCTAGACTGGTAGATGCGAGGAGGACAAGGAAAGGATTGCACCGTGGCCAAGCACCGCATTGTGAAGCATCCTGTCCTGCCCATCGATCCCCGAGAGACAATTCTCTTCAGTTGGCAGGACGCGTCTCTGACGGCCCGCGCCGGGGAGACGATCGCGTCAGCGCTTTTCGCTCACGGCGTCCACATCTTGGGCCACCATCCGAAAGACAACGCACCGCAGGGCATCTACTGCGCCAACGGACAATGTGCACAATGTCTGGTCCTCGCCAATGGTCGGCCGGTGAAAGCCTGCATGACGACCGTCCAGGCCCGGATGCAGGTGGCGCCGATCGAGGGCCTGCCGATTCTACCCGCCGTGGCAACACCGTCCACGACTACCGAGATCGAAGTCGGCGAGGTCGGCGCGCTGATACTGGGCGGAGGACCGGCCGGGATGTCAGCGGCCCTAGAGCTGGGACAGCAAGGTATCGCCACGCTGCTGGTCGATGACAAAGATCGCTTGGGCGGCAAGCTGGTGCTCCAGACGCATCGCTTTTTCGGTTCCGCTGACGCCGTATACGCCGGAATGCGAGGCATCGATATCGCCGCCAAGCTGGCCCAACGCGTAGACCTCGAGCCAGATGTCGAGGTCTGGCTGAACAGCACGGCGCTCGCCGTCTTCAGCGATCGGCGAGTGGGTGTTCTTCGTGGTGCACGTTACACCTTGGTGACACCAGATGTGCTCGTCGTGGCCACCGGGGCACGGGAGCGCTTCCTCGTCTTCCCGGGTAACACGCTGCCGGGCGTTTACGGTGCTGGGGCCTTCCAAACCCTCGTTAACCGCGATCTCGTTCGCGCTGCTGAACGTCTTTTCATCGTCGGCGGTGGCAACGTGGGCCTCATCGCAGGCTACCATGCTTTGCAGGCTGGGATTGATGTCGTCGGTCTCGTTGAGGCCCTTCCGCAATGCAGTGGCTACCGGGTCCACGCCGAGAAACTCGCCCGCCTGGGCGTTCCTATCTATACCTCTCACACGGTCCTCAGCGCCAATGGTATGGACCACGTCACATCGATCACCATTGCCTCGGTCGATGGGAGCTTCAGGCCGCTCCCCAAGACCGCCAAGACCTTTGCCTGCGATACCGTGCTGATTGCCGTTGGCCTTGACCCGGTCAATGAGTTTACTGCCAAGGCCCGTGCTCACGACCTCGTCGTCTTCGAAGCTGGCGACGCTCAAGCAATCGCTGAAGCCTCGGCAGCGATGTTCACCGGCAGGATCGCCGGGCGTGAGGCGGCGCAGGCATTGGGTAGAGCTACAGCGGTTCCCAATGCGTGGGGCGCTATGGCCGCCGTACTGCGCTCGCCACCAGGAGCCTCCCGGGAGCGTCCGCCATTCGACCGGGAGATCGGCGTCTTCCCCATCTTCCATTGCGTGCAGGAGATCCCCTGTGATCCCTGCACGACGGCCTGTCCCCAAAGCTTAATCGAGATACCAAGCGGAGATCTCCGCGATCTGCCGGTCTTCCGAGGCACCTCGAACGCATCGGGCTGCAGCGGATGCGGACGCTGCATCACCGTCTGCCCGGGTCTGGCAATCACCCTCGTCGACTATCGGCAGAACCCCGAACTACCGACGGTCTCTGTTCCCTATGAGTTCCTGCCCGGGGCCTTTGATGTCGGTGACGAGGTCTTTGCCCTGGACGCCGGTGGAAAGCCACTGGGGCGGACCGCCGTCACGCGGATCCGAAAACCCTCACGCAAGGATCGTACCTGGATCGTCAGCCTCCTGGCCCCTAAGTCGCTAGCCAAGGCAATCGCCGGCCTGCGAGCACCGTCAAGCCAGACAGAGCCACTGCCGGAAGCGATCTACCCACTCGCCGACGACGCCATCGTCTGCCGCTGCGAGCGGGTCACCGCCGCCGAGGTACGCGCCCGCATCCGCGAGGGGGTTCGCGACGTGAACGCCCTT
>PWVB01000116.1 GCA_003562365.1 Anaerolineae bacterium | reverse complement strand
CTTCTGCGGGTACTGCGGTGCTCGTCTTAGCGGTATACGCCGGCCTGAGCCGGCCGATCCGCTGTCCTCAGGGGCTGATGCTCCGGCACCCGCGCCTACATCTCCCCTAGAGGGTGAGCGCCGTATCGCTACCATCCTGCTTGCCGATGTCTGCGGCTCCACCGATCTACTCGACCAGGTGGGCACCGAGCGCTGGGTCATTCTGATGAACGAGATGTTCCAACTGATAGAAGCCGAGATCTACCGTTTTGGTGGTCAAGTGGATCAGTTTCGCGGGGATGGATTGGTGGCCTTTTTTGGTGCTGCCGCAGCTCACGAAGACGATCCCGAACGGGCCGTTTTGGCTGGGCTGGCGATGCAGCGCGCTATGCAGCGCCATGGCAGGGTCCTGGCCGCGCGAGAGGGACTCAGCTTGAGCTTGCGGGTGGGGGTTAACACGGGTGAGGTGATCGTCACTCACGTTGGGGATCGCGCGCGTTACAGCGAGGATACGGCGATGGGCGAAGCTATCGCCGTCGCTGCCCGTATGGAGTCGGCCGCCCAACCGGGCACCGTCCTGGTCAGCGCTGCTACGCAAGCTTTGACCGCTACAGCCTTTGAATGGGAGGCTTTGGGGGTCATCTCCGCTAAAGGGATCCGTGCTCCCATCCCTGTCTACCGACCTTTGCGTCATCTGGAGCGGGTGGACGAGAGTGCTGAAGTAGGGATCTATCGCTTGGGTTCTCAGTTAGTGGGGCGTGATGCCGAGTTCGCTGCGTTGACCGAGGCTGTTGCCGCGCTGCGGGGTGGGCGCGGGCGCGTGGTGCTGCTCAGTGGTGAGCGGGGGCTTGGGAAGTCATTCTTGATGGCTATGGTGCGCCAGCACGTACAACGTCAGGAAGCGCTGCTGGCCCGCCTCAGCGGAGAGGTGCGCGCGGATAGCGCTCGCACGATTACCTGGCTGCGGGGACGGGGGCGCTCGTACGATCATTCGACACCGTTTGCATTGTGGCTGGAGCTGTTACGCAACTGGCTGGACGTGGCCCCTGACGCCCCGGCAGAGACAGTCCAAGCGGGATTGTGGGACAAGGTACAGGCTCTGTGGGGCGCCGACGCCGGTGAGCCTTTTTCCGTGCTGGCGAGGGCTCTCTCGTTGCCGCTCGACCCACTGATAGAGGCTCGAGTGCGCGCTCTGGACGGCGAGCAGCTCCGCGAGCGCGTCTCACAGACGCTTATCCATTGGGTGCGAGCTCTGGCCCGCCGCGCCCCGTTGGTCATCTCCCTGACCAACGCGCAGTGGGCCGACACCTCCTCGATCGAACTGCTCCAGCGGGCACTGCCTCTCTGCGACAGCTCCGCCGTGCTGTGGATTGTAATCTTTCGCCCGGAGCGTACTGCGCCGGTTTGGGATTTTCGCCATTTTGCTGAGACGGAGTATCCTCACCGCCTTCTCTCGCTTACGCTCTCACCGCTAGACCCACAGCAGAGCGCGGCGCTGCTCGATAGCCTTGTCGGTCCAAAGGCACTGCCGCCGGTAACGCGCACACTCCTGCTGGAGAAGGCCGAAGGCAATCCCTATTACCTTCGCGAGTTGGTGCTCTCGCTGGTGACATCGGGGGCACTGGTGCAGGACGCTGATAGCGGTATGTGGCAGGTCACGCACGTCATCGATTCGCTAGAGCTGCCTGATAGTTTGCAGAGTGTGCTGCGGGCACGGATCGATAGCCTTGATCCAGAGGCGCGTCACGTCCTACAGATTGCTGCTGCCATCGGTCCCGTCTTCTGGTCCGACGTTCTGACTGCCCTGGCGGATTCGATGGATACAACGAAGCTGGAGCGGGTGATCACTACGTTGCAACGGGCTCAGTTCATCTACGAGCGCGAGCAGGTTCCGCAGCTAGGGGTGGCCTATGTTTTCAAGTCCACGCTGGTCTGCGATGTCGTATACGATAGCCTGCTCTCGGCACAGCGGCGCGCTTACCATCGCCGCATTGCAGGCTACTTTGAGCGCCAATCGGCGGAGGAGAGTCCTGGTGGATCGCAATCGTATGGGCTGTTGGCTCACCACTATCGTCACGCTGGGGAACCGCGGCAAGAGCTGCGCTACACGCTCAAGGCCGCCGAACAGGCGCAGTTGGTGTATGCTAATGTCGAAGCGCTGGATCACTATGCTCGCGCGCTGAGCATTATTGACGGGCTGGAGGTAACGTCGGACGAGTCCGCCCGGGCGCTGCTAAGCCGACAGCGGGTCCACGCCTTGGTGAGGCGCAGCGAGCTATTGCTCCGGAATGGCAATCTAGCCACTTGGCGGGGTGAGGCGCCCAAGTTGCTCGAGCTAGCACGTCGCCTGAAGGGCTCTGAGGAGCTGTTGGTGGACGCACTACTTACTCAGCCGGGCGTGGCGCACTGGAGTTCGGTGGACGAGGTGCGTAGTGGAAAGGTGCTGGTTGAGGAGGGGCTGGCGCTGGCACGTCAACTTGGCGACCGGCGTCGGGAGATGCTTTGTCTCGGCACCAGCGCCAGCCAGCACCACGTCCTCAATGAACCAGGCTGGTTCGCGCTGGCGGAGCATGCCCTCGGATTGGCCCGCGAACTCGGAGATCAACGCTATGAGCTCGTGCTTCTCACTGGTTTCGGGAACGCCTTTGCGATGCGGGACCCCCGCCGCAGCCTTGAATACCTCGAGCTGGCTTTGCCCATCGCGGATGCCCTGGATGATGAAGACGCCGAGCTTCAGTTGCTCTTCCTGCTCGGGGTGCAGATGGAGGACAGCATTGACTACTACCGGCGGATCAAGGATTGTCACGAGAAGGCGCTACGGCTGGCCCGGACGACGGGCAATCGCCTCGCTGAGGCCCAGACGTTGATGTTCCTTGGACAGCTTCGTGCCCTCTATCTGGGCGATCACGAAGCGGGTCTGGCCGAGTTGGAGGAGGCTCTGGCCATGATGGGAGGTACTGGGATGGCTCCCTTTGCGCTGCTGCGCATCGCACAGATTCGTCTAGAGCAGGGACATCTCGCCGCGGCCGAGAGAGCGCTGGCGCAGGTGCAGTCCGGCCAGGTCACGCAACAGGTGGACGCAGGGCAGATTGGTGCGGCTCGCCAGCTCAACATCCAGGGTATCGTGCAGATAGGCCGTGCGGGCCTTAGTCTGCTTACCATAATGCTGTGCAACGCTTACGGCGATGTGGACCACCTCGACCTAGGGCTAAGGACAGCGGTGGCACATAAGGCCGACTTCCAAGAAAATCCCGAGGTCCTTCGTCACTATGAGATGGTACTGGCGTCCAAACTGGCGGAGACGCACAGCCGATTAGCGCAGCTGGTGGAGCCTGAAGATGCGCGGGAAGATCATCGGTGCCAGGCGTTGGGTCTCTCGCAACATGCCCTCGACGTCTACGAATCCATCGGCGTTGTGCGGCCTATTGAGCTCACCAGTCAAGAGATTCTCTTCGTCCACAGTCAGAACCTGCGCCTGGTGGGTCGCGAGTCGGAGGCCAACGATGCGCTAAGGCTGGCGCACGAGGAGCTGATGCGCAAGCACGATCTAATCCCGGAAGGGAGCCATTACCGCCGCACCTTCCTGGAGCAGATCTCACTCCACCGACACATCCGTGCCACCTACGCCCTGAACATCCCAAGGATTCGCTGGGATGGGTCTCAGGTGCGCCTTGACCTGGAAGCATAGGGCGGTCTCATACTGGTGCGAGAGTCCCCGCCCAGATCAGCCAGGCGAGCACCGTCTTGGCCGATAGGCTGAGGATGATGTATACGCGCTCTCCGAACAAGTAGTCCTTCCAGCGCCCCACCTTTTTGTACTGTAGAATCATGTTAATTGCGAAGATGTTAAAGAAAACGAAAAGGGTAGGAACGATGGCATAGACGAAATCCGGAGGGCGGGCGTCACCAGAGCTTACAGCGCCCACGAAGTAGAGCATAATCACCACCCAAGGGACGAACCCCGCGACGCAGCCATAGATAAAAGCAGTCCAGTCGGTCTTGCGCGTGGTCTGGTTGTGCAGCTCCATCAGGACGCCAAAGAGGTTCATAGTGGCATTGAGAAAGAAGATGAGGATGAGAGCGCCCAGGTCCCAAAGGCCGACAAGCATCCCGATGAGCACGATCATCAGCGATGAGCTGAAGGCGTACTCGTAAAAACGGATCGGGTTCATACCTTTCCTGAGGTTTTCGGTGTAGCGGTTGTAGCCCAGGGTGCCCAGGTAAAAATGCGCCACAGCCGATATCAGCAGAAAGGTTGCCACCGCAGGCCCAAAGCGTAGGTTAAAGAGGCGCTCGGGATTGGGAGTTAGAGAGCGGGTGGCGACGTCAAAGGTGAGGTAGTTGGTGAAGACTGGATAGGTTGTGTCGTTGCTGACTATGATCATAAAGATGCCCTGGATAAGGTGTAGTGCGCCCATAATCAGGTTGAAGCGCCGGAGGCCGCGCAGTTTCTTGACCGTGACCGCCGCAACCCTAGTTTTTTTTGCCATGCTATCGTCTCCTAGTGGGGGTTGTGATTGAATATGTTCAAGCGACAAACTCTAGGAGCAATTATAGTGTATTGTTGAAGTTGCGCAATGTTGTCGTTTGATGGGATAGCGCAGCGATTCACCAGACAGGATAAGTGGATGTGAGGGGTGGGGCGTTGAGGAGCGGTACGAATTGGGGTCGGGGTGACAAACAGATGGGTTGGACGAGTTTTGGGGAGCGATCCGGGGCTCCAGGAGCGCAACGATTGCGGGATGGCAG
>PWVB01000121.1 GCA_003562365.1 Anaerolineae bacterium | reverse complement strand
GATTCCTTGCGCTGTCTTCTGCTCAGCCGTCGCATCCCTGCTGCTCCCTTATCTAGCCTGTTCCCCAGGCTACTACTATACGTTGCTCTCCCCCTTTTGCGAGCTGCCCTTTTCCCTTTTTTCCAATAATCTGTTCTATACCCATCTGCCCATCTGCCCGAATACGCTTGACAATCTTTGGGTTTCAGTTTATCATCTATATGTATAAGTCATATAGATGATGATATCTGTCTAGAGAGGCGGATCTAGATGTGTAGTGGACACCACGATGGCGGGCAAGGAGGTCCCTGTTGTCTGCCTGACCGACTCATTCGGGGCTTTTTACAGCCTTGGCTGTTGCTCCTACTGTCCGAACACCCAGCTCACGGCTACGAGCTGATGGAACGTCTGTCGCAGAAGCCGTGGTCCCCTGACACCGATCCCGGTTTTCTCTATCGTACGCTGCGCCACTTCGAAGAACAGGGGCTCGTACAGTCAAGATGGGACACGAGCGGCAGTGGACCGGCCCGACGCATCTATGAGTTGACCGAAGATGGCTTGGATTATCTTCACGCTTGGACGGCGAGCATTCGCAGCACCCGAGAGCGGCTGGGTAGGTTCCTGAGTGAAGTTGAGGCACAGTTTGGTGCCGAGTTATGAGAGGAGAACACGATGAGTAGACATTCTGGCTGCCGTTGCGAGAGTTTTCATCATAGTTGTGGCTGCGGGCATCATAGATCCGCTTGTGACCATCAATGTCATACCTGTGGCTGTGGGCATCATAGCTGCGGCTGTGGGCACTATGGTTGCGGACAAGCGTGCAGTCGTCAGAGCTGTGGCTGCTGTCGTCACACCCACTCAAGCTGCTGCTGCCAACGGCATCGTCAACATCACCGCTGCGAATGCGGGGGCCATCACGACGAGCATCACGAACCGTGCTGTCAGGAAGAATCGGAGACTGCCTGCGAGATGGATCGACAGCCGCCAGCGTATGCCGAGTGCTGCTGTGGCGCAGAGAAGGTCAGCTTCCTGCGGCGATTTGCCACCCGCGAGGAACAGCTTGATTGGATGAACGACTATCTCAAAGAACTGGAGGCCGAGGCCAAGGCGGTCAGGGAGCACATCGCCGACCTGGAGAACACCGAGTAGACACGTCCATCTCAGGCACTATAAGCTTCAGAGGCGGCAGGCCACGCGGGGAGCTGAGCTCCCCCCGTGGTCGTCTTGCTTCCGGATCTTGACGGATCTGCCGAAAGGCTCTATGGTGAATCTCACACAACGAAACCTACTCACCCATCACACCCGGAGGCTAAAACAATGAAGATCACCGATCTAAAATGCACCGTCCTGGGGCAAAACCCCGTGGTGCGGATTACCACTGACGAAGGTATTAGTGGCTATGGCGAGGTGGAAGCCTACAAACCCTACCTCAAACCCCACATCCTCTTCTACAAGCCAATGATACTGGGCGAGGATCCCACCGATGTGGAGCGGGTACTGATCAAGATTCGCCGGCTGGGAAGCTTCAAGCCCTGGGGCAGCGCAGTTAGCGCCATCGAGATGGCGCTGTGGGACATTGCCGGAAAAGCTGCCGGTGTCCCCGTCTACAAGCTGCTGGGTGGTAAGGTCAGGGATCGCGTGCGCGTCTACAACGGAGCCGTGCGCTTCCCAATGCAAGGCTCCAGTCCCGAGGACTATGCCGAGAACATGGCCAAGATGAAGGCCTCACCGGAGGGCTTCAGTATCATAAAGCAGGGTATCGCGTTTCACAGCCGTATGCCAGCGGAGGTACCGAACTTCTCCTACGGTGACCCACGCGTGGGCGACCATCATGCCAACCGCGGCCTGCTCACCGAACGTGGACTTAAACACGTGGTGGCCTGCGTCGAGGCGATGAAAGACGTGGTGGGCGATGAGATCGGCCTGGCGCTGGACTGCGGGCCGGGCTGGATGGTGCCTGACGCGATTCGCCTGGCACAGGCGCTGGAGCCACTCAACCTGATGTGGCTGGAGGATCTGCTCACCGGGGACTACACGCCCTATGTGCTGGCGGACATCTATCGTGAGGTGACCCGTAGCACTTCCACACCTATCCACACTGGGGAGCAGATTTACCTGCGCCAGAACTTCAGGGAGCTGATCGAGACGAAGGCGGTGAATGTGATCGGACCCGATCCTGCCGACATCGGGGGCATCGCGGAGCTCAAATGGGTCGCAGAATACGCCGACCTACACGGTATCCTTATGGCGCCACACGGGACCGGAGACGGCCTCATCGGGCTCGCAGCGCTGGTCCAGGTTGCAGCGACGTTACCCCAGAATTACATTGCCTTCGAATATCCTATCGGCCAACCCGCGTGGTGGTACGACATCATCGAAGGGTTGCCAGATCCCATCGTGAAGGACAGCTTCATCAATATCTGGGACAGCCCCGGGCTGGGCGTGACCTTCAACGAAGACGCCGCCCGCCAGTATCTCTCTGAGGAAGACCGTGACTTCTTTGACGACTGATAAGCTTGAGAGAGAATTGTGATGCAAGTAACCCAAGTTGAAGTGTTGCGACGCTGTGAACCGATCGCCCTCCCGACACCGTGGCGCGCAGCCTGGCGGGAGCCCGCGGGCACGCCGGTCAGGGCTTTGGACCTAACCTATTATCGGGTGCATACCGATGAGGGTATCATCGGCATCGGCCCTTACACCGGCGGCGACCCTACGCTGGCCTTAGGCGTTGATCCGTTCTACGTCGGGGCCTTCTGGCAGACTCATATGGGCGGCCGACGCGCGGACACAGCGGGGAAAGGGGCCTCTGGGTTGGAAATCGCCCTGTGGGACATCGTGGGAAAGGCTGTCGGGCAACCGGTTTACAAGCTTCTAGGCGCACAGACCGACCGATTGCGCGTCTATGCCGCTACCAGCCGTATTATGGAGTTGGACGCTCACATACGGCAGGTGCAGGCGCTGCAGGCCGAGGGATTCCGAGCCGTCAAGTTACGGCTCCATCGCCCGGATCCTTGGGAGGACCTTGCTGTGGTCAAGGCGGTCCGCGAGGCAGTCGGAGAAGGCCTCACTCTACTGGTAGACGCCAACCAGAATAACGCCTCGGCAGGTTACCGCTACTGGGATCGACGGACGGCGCTACAGATGGCGCGGGAGCTAGAGGCGCTAGGGGTCTACTTCCTTGAAGAGCCGCTGCCCCGGACCGACCTTGAGGGGCTTTCGGCAATCACCACCGCCGTCAATCTTTACGTCGCCGGTGGTGAGCATACGCCCACGCTCTTCGACTGGCGGGAGCCGATCCGCCGGGGTGCCTACGACATACTGCAGCCCGATCTGGTGATGGGCGGCAATCTGGGCATTATCGGCGCCCGCAAGGTCGCTGAGCTGGCCAACGCCGCGGGTAAGTTAGTAGTTCCTCACGTGCTGCTCGCTGAGGCTACCCTTCCCCTCACCCTGGGACCAACGCTGCACGCAATGGCGACAGTGGAGAACTGTCCGATGGTGGAGTTTCCCTATGATCCCCCCATCCTGACTGCAGCCACGACACAGCGTTGCTTCCAGCAGCCTTTCGTGCTCACACCTGACGGCACCCTTGAGGTTCCCCAGGAACCCGGGCTGGGGATCGCCCTGGATGAAGAAACCTTAGGCGAGGTCAGCGTGCTCAACAGAGCAAGCCTGACCACCTAAGGCAGCGCCGCTAGCGACCACTCACAGGCGCGGCCCGGAGCTCTAGCTCCGGGCCGCGCTGATTTCAACTGTCTGAAGGCCTACGGACGGCCCACCACCGGCAGATAGAGAGCGTCGCTGGGGATCAGAATGCGCACACTGAAGTGCTCCACAAAGGTGCCATCGGTCACAGTGATGGGGACCACGTAGACCCGTCCGGGCTTGCCCTGGGTGTCTGCAAAGGTGAGACGTACCTCGCCGCTGGCGATGAGGGTCGCTGGGTCAACCGATAGGGCGAAACGCGGATCGGGATTGGCCGCCGACACGGTCACAGGCGCAGCAAACTCGCTGGCTGACTTGACCGAGACTACATACTCTGCCGTGCCTCCAGGCCAGATGCTTCGGATCTCCGGGCGGACCGCGATAAAGCGCCCGCCCTCGTACCGCCCGATGTCGTAGGCTGTGCCCCCATACACATCGGAGATGCCGAATCTGCCCAGCAGCAAGGTTAGAGACGATGGTAGCGCCCCACCCTGATTAATGGCGTTGGTACTGGCAGCGGTCAGGCGAAAGTCGGGCCAGGCGCCATTATAGGGATCGTGGTCATCCACATCGTAGTCCTGGAAGTGCGGGTCACCAACGACCCCATGAGCCTCCCAACCCGCAGGATGGCCTTGAACCTGCCCCAGCGTAGGATAGTACTTCTGACCAGCAGGGGCCCTGGTGACCATGATACCAGGCTGCCAGACGCCGCCGTCAGCGTAGGCGCGCCAGCCGTTGTTGAAGTAGAGGTTGTGATCGATGCGCAGGTTGCCAAAGGTCTCATTGGCCGTGTCCTGATAGATGCCATAGCCCTCGTTACCCACAATGATGTTGTTGAGCAGCTGCGTGTTGACGCTGCCGCCGTGGGTGTCGTGGTAGATGCCACTCATCCGCACGCCGTAGAGCGAGTTGGCCACCACGTTGTTGGTGAAGATGAGGGCACCGTCGCGCCAGGTGCCCACCAGCATAATCCCCGCGTGGGCGTTATTGTAGATGATGTTGCGGTGGGCGTGAATGCCGCTGGCGTAGTCCAGGTAGAGGCCAAAACCCGCCTGTC
>PWVB01000046.1 GCA_003562365.1 Anaerolineae bacterium | reverse complement strand
CGCCGATGCCGGCGAGCTGCTCGGCGATCTCCTCCAGCCGGGCGAGGGGTTCCATAGGCGAAGGGAGCCGCAGAATGAGCGAGATGAGGCGGCCGATGGCCTCAGCCACAGCGGCAGTATCGGATCCGGCCTTGCCCACGTTCAGGAAGACCTCGAAGGGCTGCTCCTCCCCGTTGGTGTTGACGGTGAGATAGGCGGTGCCCAGGGGAGTCTGCGCTTTGTAGGTCAGGCCTTTGAGTGAGGTGGGGCGTGGGCGAACGTGATCGTAGGCGTGCACGGTGGGCAGCGCCAGACCGGTGCCTTCGTCTGGTTCAGCCGCCGCCGGGCGCGGCTCGCTCTTGGCGGTGGCCTGGGTTGCCTTCTGCTGGCGTGTGGCAGCGGTTTCCAGGACCTCCTGCTCTCGGGAGCCCGCGACATAGACCGTCAGGCCTTTGCAGCCCAGTTTCCAGGCCAGCATGAAGGCGTCGGCGACCTCGTCGGGGGTAGCATCGGCCTGGAAGTTGATGGTCTTGCTGATGCTGGCGTCTACGAAGCGCTGGAAGGCGGCCTGCATCCGGATATGCTCCTCGGCGGAGATATCGCTGGAGACGACGAAGACTTCCCGGATCTCCTCTGGCACGGCTGCGACGTCCTGGCAACTACCGCTGGCGCGCACCTCCTCGAGGATTTGGTCGCGGGTATCCGCGTCAAGGTCGGCCGCGTCCAGGGCCGCGTCGAAGAGCGGGCTGACGTAGAGCAGCTGGATCTGTTCGTCGGCCTCGTGGACGTACCGAGTGTAGGCCAGTGCGAAGACGGGCTCGCATCCGTACCCCTCGATGCCGGAGACGGTGGCTATGGTGCCCGTGGGCGCAATGGTAAGCTGAGTCGAATTGCGAATGCCGTGCTGCCGGATGCCCTCCAAGACCTCGTCCCAGCAGATCTCAGGCCGGCCCCAGCGCTCGTGCTGACCGTCCTCCAACCAGTCCGGCCAGTCGCGAGGACGCCAGGTGAGGTCGTCAGGATCGTAAACGCTGCCGGTGATGGCAGGGAAGGGACCGCGCTCGCGGGCCAGTTCGATGCTGGCGCGCATTGCGTGATAGCGAATATACTCCATTAGTTGGGCGGCCAGGACTTGAGCCTCAGGGCTGCCGTAGCGGATGCGCATATGGTAGAGGAGGTCGGCAAAGCCCATGATACCCAGACCAATGCGGCGCGCCTGCTCCGCTGCCTGCTCCAATTGGGGCACGGCCGGTACATAGGCGTTGGCCGAGACCACATCGTCCAGGAAGCGTACGGCGATCCGTGTCGTCTCGGCGACCTTGGCCCAGTCGAGGGTGGGGCGGCCCTCGTCGGTGGTGGCGAAGTGGCGTGCCAGGTTGATGGAGCCCAGGCAGCAGTTCTCATAAGGCATCAGGAACTGCTCGCCGCAAGGATTCGTTGTCTCGTAGCGGCCCATTGCCGGCAAGGGATGATCCTCCTGGGCGCGGTCGAGGAACAGCATCCCCGGCTCCCCGTTGTTCCAGGCCTGGTGGGCGATTTGCCGGAAGAGCTCGCGCGCCTTGATGGTGCCGTAGGGCCGCAACGGAATACCCAGCGCCACGGCGTCCTCAAAAGCGCCCCGGAAGCCGCGATAGGCCGGGTGCTTGACGTTGGGGAAGTGGCAGGCCCACGTCTCATCCGCCTCGACGGCCTCCATAAAGGCGTCGACGACGCCGACGGATATATTGAAATTGGTGATGGCCTGCTCCGAGGTCTTGCAGGCAATGAACTCCTCGATGTCGGGGTGATCGACCCGGAGGACCGCCATATTGGCGCCGCGGCGCGTTCCGCCCTGCGCGATCTCTCCAAAGGCCTTGTCATAGACCCGCAGAAATCCCACCGGCCCGGTAGCGCGGCCCATGCTGGAGACGACGAGACTTCCCTTAGGGCGGAGGCGCGAGAAGGAAAAGCCGTTCCCGCCGCCGGTCTGCTGGATCAGCGCTGCGTCGCGCAGCGACTGGAAGATGCCGCCGGGCGCCCGGCCCATATCATCATCGATTGGCAGCACGAAGCAGGCCGCCAGCTGTCCCAGCGGTGTCCCGGCGCCGGTGAAGGTGGGGGAGTTGGGGACGAAACGGAGGTTGGTCAGCAGTCGGTAGAATTGATCCTCGGCCTCCTCCGCGCGGCCCTCCCAGGCTGTTTCGGCCTCGGCAATGCTGCGGGCCACCCGGGTGAACATCTCGGTGACGGTCTCTGCGGGCTCACCCGTGCTATCCTTGCGGAGGTAGCGGCGCTGCAGAACCTCCAGGGCATTGTCGGAAAACTGGGCTTCGAGCCCCTCGCCGGAACGTTTTGGTGCATCTTCGCAGGTCACGCTATCCTCCTAACGTTATCTAGACGTTGCTGACAAGCCAGGGGCCGCCTGAGACGCCAAAACGCCTCCGCCTGTGGCTCGTGGCTGGGGTACACTGGGATACTGGGATACGCTACTGATAATGGCGCTGGGCCCGCAATCGGTCGATCTCGGCGCGAATGGACTCCAGGTCCTTGAGGCCCATATAGACGATGGCGTAGCGGATGTAGGCGACCTCGTCCAACTGCCGCAGCTCCTCGATGACGATATCGCCGATCATCTGGCTGGAGACCTCGGTTCTACCGGTCTGGCGGATCGCATACTCCACCCGCTCCACCACGCGATCGAGGTGGGCTGCGGAGATGGGCCGTCGGGCGCAGGCGATGCGTAGGCCCGACATCAGCTTGTCGACGTCGAACTCCTCGCGACGGCCGTCACGCTTGATTACCAAGGGGTTGGTGAGGATGGCGCGCTCGACGGTGCTGAACCGCTGCTCGCAGTCGCTGCACTCGCGGCGTCTGCGCACATTACCTTGCGCATCGTGGCGTGTATCCACGACCTTCGTGTTGTTGGAATCGCAGAACGGGCACCTCATATCGCCTCCCTAAACCGGTTGGTCACCCCAAGATGCGGTGGTTTCGCTGGCGTAAATCCCCATAACAAGGATTCCGCCATTATAACACGGCCTCGGGAGGGCGCAAACGAACCGGCACTGCGCCTGCACGCTTTTTTGCAGTAACGTGGTATTTACGTTGCTTCTCTTAGGGAAAGCGGCGTCTGCCTGAGTTGACAGAACGGCAGGTGCCCTTATAATTATGAAGAAAAGAATCAGATAATCTTGGTGGAGGTGAGGTTGTGATCAAGGCTGGGGATCAGGCGCGGAGGCGCCAACCAAGGGTGGTTGTCTTCTCGACGCCGACGTGTCCGCACTGTCGAAGCGCGAAGCGCTACCTGAAGCAGAAAGGCATCCGTTACACGGAGGTGGATGTGTCACGTGACGAGCGGGCGGCGCGGGATATGGCGCGCATCAGTGGGCAGCAGAGCGTGCCGGTGATCACCATCGGCGGACGTCCGGTGGTGGGGTTTGACCGTGCCAAGATCGATCGCTTGCTGGGGCTGAACTGAGGCACGGCCCGCACGGCGGGTCAGAGGCAATAAGCGGCGGCGCCTCTACTGCTGTCGGCGGCGGGCGCGGGGAATCGTCCCGCTAACGGACAGTCCCAGGTCTTTGAGATCGGCGGTGTCGCGAACCCAAGGGTCCAGGGCGTGGGCCAGGGCTATTAGCCCGACCCCGACAGCCGCGGCGATCGCCAGCCGCACGAGAGGGCCCAATAGCTGGACCCGCAAGGCGGGGGCCAGGCGCGTGGCGAAAGCCGGATCGGCCTGCCGGATCACCCCCCCGATAGTGCCCATCTGGGGAAAGTAGTGCGGGCCGACTTCCAGGAGCGTCGCGCTGATGGCGTCGGCCACGAGTTCTGCCTGGTCGGGGTCGGGCCAGGTCAGGTAGACCACCAGCACCGACTGAGCGTTGTCGGTGACGATGGCGGATTGGATGGCTTCGGGCGCCACCGCGAGCTGCCCTTCGGCAAGCCGGGCGGCCACATCCGCGGCGAAGCGGCCGGTGTTCGCCAGATCGGCGAGGCCGTTGGCTATATACTCGGAGGTCAGCCACGCGTAGTAGCGGTCGTAGTCGGGCGACAGGACCGGGGCCGGCTCACCGCCTGCGGTGAAGCGCATCACGACCTGGTAGGAAGCCTCCGGTGGGCGGTAGCTGAGCGACAGCATACCGATCACGACAACGACCGGGAGGGCCCCGAGCCAGGCCCAGCGGCGGATGATCCTCAAGAGCACTTTAGCTTCCATACTTGCCTCCGGGGCGCTGTGCGCGCAGGCTGCGTTCTCAGGCCCATTCTACCCGGGTTGGCAAGGCTGACAACAGGAGGTGCGATGTCGCGTCGACGGGTAGGGGACTTCAACCATTTTGACTGGCTGGCGCCGATCTACGATCGGGTCATTCAGCCGGCCGACACGGAACGGCTGAAGTCGCTGGCCGATCTGCAGACGACGGACCGGCTGTTGGATGTCGGCGGCGGGACGGGACGGGCTGTAGCGCGGCTGGGACAGGCGGTGGCACGCACCTGGGTCCTGGATCTTTCGCGATCTATGTTACAGCGGACTGCCGACAAGGTCGCGTTACGGCCGTGCCAGGGTTCGGTGGCGGCGTTGCCCTTCGCCACTCACGCCTTCGACAAGGTGCTGGCTGTGGACAGCTTCCACCACTTCGCGGATCAGGCCGGCGCGGCCCGTGAACTGCTGCGGGTGCTGGCCCCCGGCGGGCGGTTGGTCATTGAGGAGCCTGACATTCGACGCTTTCCGGTGAAGCTGGTAGCTTTGGGCGAGCAACTGGCACTGATGAAGAGCCGTTTTCGTCCGGCGGAGGATGTGGTGGCGATCTTCTCCTCTCCTGACACGATAGTGCGGGTGGTGGCTCACTCGCCCAATTACTGGGTGGTGGTGACGAACCAGGCCCACTGAGTCCGGGAAGCGCTGCCTATTCTGGCACTTTCGCTTCGTTGATCTCAGCGGGCGCGATGAGCGCCTGGTAGACGTCAGCGGTGATGAACTCACCGCCGGTGATCTCGCGGTCGACGATGTGATGGCGTGCATCCAGGCGCAGCGTGGCGTGGATTAGGCTGAAGCAGACCCCGTCCATCATTTCCTTGTGCAGTATGTAGGTGCCGGTGTCGTAGTCCCGCTGCAGGTCGTGGCGTCTGTCAGCCCGCACCCGCAGTGGTGCGCCGCAGCGGGTGCAGCGGACGTGGAGGTAGATGCCGTGCGGATCGCGGGCCACCTTCTCCGCAGATCCCCGGACTGATTTGACAAGCTTTTTGAAGAAGCTCACGTCTCCTCCTTGGTGAGCGACACGATGGAGCGCTTTATATTGGCGACCTCCCGCGTGATCTGGGTCTCGACGGCGCCGCGCACGCCCGGCAGCTGGAGGAAGCGGCGCTGGAGGGGGCGATCACTGCCGACAGCCAGCTGCAGGCGCGTGGTTTTCTCCTGCGCACCTTCGGTCAGCTCGAAGAAGCCCCAGATCGAACGCATAGGTTTGCGCAGGTGAAAGACGAAACGATCCTCCTGTACCTCCAGGAGCTCGAACTTTAGGGTGACGGAGATACCCTGGAAGCGCTCCGTTGTTTGAAACCTGGCGCCGGGCTCCCCGAACGCTCCCTGAGTGAAGGTAAAGCCGGCGTGGCTTTCAAAGGTGTAGCGCTCCGGATGATCGGCCAGCGACAGAAACCAGGCGCGGACCCGATCCTTCCCGACGGGGATCTCGGTTGCAGCGCTGAGTACCGGCTTGCGCGTCATCTAGGGAGTGTCTCTTGGGCGGATCGATGCGGTGAGTCGGTGTTGCTGTCCAGGAAGATGTAGCCAATTCCGGGACGCGTCTGAATGTAACAAGGGTTAGAGGGGTCCGGCTCAATCTTCTGCCGCAGACGGTGGATGGTCTGCCAAAGCAACTGGGGCTCGTGCTGATCAGTGTCCCAGATCTGTTCCAGCAGGAAGCTGGACACCAGCACCCGACCCGCGTGCCGCACCAGCTCCACCAGCAGCCGGTACTCTGTGGGGGTTAGACAGATCTCCTCGCCGCTGATGAAGAGGCGATGGCTGGCCATATCCAGGGTCAGGTCGTTGGTCTTATAGACAGCATCGGGCTCCGGCTCCGCCAGCCCGGCACGGCGCATCCGGGCCCGGATCCGCGCCAGTAGCTCCTGAGCGCTGAATGGCTTGGCGATGTAGTCGTCAGCGCCGGCATCCAGGCCCTTGACGATGTCCGCTGTACGCCCCAACGCCGTCAGCATAATGATCGGGACCGAGGAAAACCGCCGAATCTCGCGACAGACCTTGTAGCCATCCTTGAATGGCAACATAATGTCAAGCAAAATGAGATCCGGGGAGTGAGCAGCGGCCAGCTCAATGGCCTGCCGCCCATTGGTTGCTGCGCGGACCTCGTAACCGCTGGCCTCCAGGTTGACCTGAATCAGGCGGATATAGCGGGGCTCATCGTCCACCACCAGAATGCGGCCTTGGCCGATGGTCATTTTCCCTCCTTTTAACAGGACCGCTTTGCTCTGGCTCGGAATCGTGCGGCGTCGCGTACGTGGCAGCGGCCCGGCATCACGAGCGCAGCCGGGTCGGCGGCCGGCGGGGAAGGGTGAAGAAGATCGTTGTACCTGCACCCGGCTGGCTCTCAGCCCAGATCGCGCCTCCGTGGGCCTCGACGATCCCGCGGCAGACCGCCAGTCCCAGCCCGACCCCGGCAACGTGCGGTTTCAGCTCGCTCTCGGCGCGGTAGAAGCGTTCGAAGATGTGGGCTAGATCCGTCTCGGCGATACCGATGCCTGGGTCGCGTACACTGATAAGGACATAATCGGGACGCGCCACACCCTTCACCAGGATCTCGCCACCTGTGGGGGTGTACTTGATGGCGTTGTCGACTAAATTGCTCAGCACTTCCTCGATGCGTCTGACGTCGATATGGGCGGTCAGATCGGGCGGATCGATGGTCTGTCGCAGCCGGTGATGTGGCATCCCTCGCTGCATCGAGGCGAGGACGCCGGCGATCAGCGGCCCCAGCTCCGTCGGTGCGGGTGAGAGCTGCAGCGCGCCGTGCTCCAGTTGCCCCAACTGGAGAATGCGTTCCACCGTGTGGTTGAGTCGATCAGCCTGGGTCTCGATGTCGGTTAGCAGTTCAATTTGGGTAGGCCGATCGAACATCACGTCGTCGCGTGCCAGTGTGGTCGACGAGAACTTGATGACGCCCAGCGGGCTTTTCAGATCGTGGGAGAAGTTAGCGATGAGCTCCGATCGCAGTTGGTCGACTTGACGCAGCAACGTGACCTCCGCTGCTGCACGGGCCAGCAGCGCGCTTTCAGCAGCCAGGCCGATCTGGTGGGCGACGGCCTTGAGAAAGGTGAGATCCTGTCCCGTGAGTTGATAATCGACGGCTGGACGGGCGATGGACGCGATGGCGCCGAAGATACCCACATCCCGCTCCTGGACGCGAATGGGGAGGCCCAAGGCAGCATAGCGCGCGTTGGTATTGCCTGTCTCCAGGGGCAGCGGTCGGAGCGCACCAGTGTCTGTGTCGGCCCCGACCGCTGCCCCGTGGGCCAGAGCGGTGCTCGCGATGGTGTCCCGCTGGGCCTTGACGTCAGGTCCGGCTCGGACTGCAGTTTGCAGCATAAGCGTCGGTGCCGCTTGATCAGGCGGCGTCAGTTGGATCCAGGCGTAAGCCGGTGCAAGCAGCGCATCGACCTCGTTGAGCGCCGTCGTCGCCAGTGCCTCCAGCTCCGGATCCTGACGGGCCTGCATCGCGATGGCGGTAAGAGCCCGTAACTCGGCGTTGTGGCGTTGGAGCGCGGTCTCCCTCCGCTTGCGCTGCGTGAGATCGCGCAGGATCAGGATACCGACGAACCCCGGCGGGGTATCATTGTCAGCGCTCAGCGCCGCGGTGCTGACCTCGGCCGGGAAGGTGCTGCCGTCGCGCCGAGTTAGCTCATACTCGAGTACAGCGACGATGCCGTTGCGCAGGACGCGGGCCAGATCGTCCTGGGCTCGGTTCAACTCCTCCGGATGGATCATCTCGGGAAGCGCTAGGCCCAAGAGCTCATCGACCCTCGGATAGCGCAGGAGCTCGGCGGCCCGGGCATTGGCCATACAGATGGTTCCGCCTATGTCGGTGACGAGTATGGCATCGGGAGAGGCCTCCACCAGTGCGCGGTAGCGCGTCTCGCTTTCACGCAGTTGCGCCTCGGCCTGGATGCGCTCGATGATCTCGCCCTCCAGTGCGGCGTTAACCGTCGCCAACTCGGCCGTGCGGGTCCGCACCCTTAGCTCCAGTGCCGCGTGCGCCTCCTGTAGCTCCCGCTCGGCAGCCTTGCGTTGAGTGATATCGCGGCCGACCACCAGAGCCGTTGGCTTACCCTGAAACTCCACCCGGACTGAGCGAATCTCCAGGTCTCGCACGCTTCCATCTGGTTGAAGGATCTGTGTCTCCATCGGGGCAATGGTCTCGCCGGCCATCAGACGGCGGAGGCGCTCGCGATGGGTTGCAGCATAGTCGGGATGAGTCAGTTCCTTGGGGTCGCGTCCCACCAGATCCTCAGGACCCTCCACGCCGAAGAGTCTGGCCGCCGCCTGGTTGGCGAGGATGATTCGTCCGTTAGCGTGTGCTAGGATCGCATCGGGTGAGAGGTTGACCAGCGTACAGCAGAAGGCTTGCGACCCGGTCATATGGCTATGTGCCGCTGCGGAGTCAGAGATATCGTGGGTCATTGCAGCTCCATCGGCGCTGTCGGCAGCTCGAAGCAAAAGGTACTCCCGCCTTCGGGAGCCGGCACACTCCAGATGGCGCCACCGTGGGCTTCGACGATGCCTTTGCAGATGGCGAGGCCCAGACCGGCGCCACTGACGTGGCGGGCGGCGTCCCGTTCGATGCGATAGAAGCGTTCGAAGATCAGCCCCCGTTGGTCCTCAGGGATGCCCAACCCGGCATCGGTGACGTCGATCCGGATCCGGCGGTCCGCGCGTCGCCCACGGATGCCGATCTCGCCGCCGTTGGGCGAATACTTGACAGCGTTGTCAATCAGATTGTGCAGCACCTGCTCGATGCGGTCGGCATCGGCTAGTACCGCCAGCGGATCCGCCGGCAGGTCGAGGGTGATTCGATGGTGGCTTGAGACGCTCCTGGCCTGCTGCACAGAGCCGCGGAGCAGGTCGCGCAGGTCCAATGGCATACGTTTCAGCGTCAGGTGACCGCTTTCCAGCTGCTCCAGGGCCAGGATGCCGTCAACTAGTTTGGTCAACCGCCCTATCTGGGCGCGGACATCGCGCAGAAGCTCATCGCGACTATCGGCATCGAGGTGGACATCGTCGCGGAGCAGCGTGGAGCAGGTCATCTCGATCAGACCAAGAGGGCTGCGCAGGTCGTGGGAAAAGCTGGCCAGGAGCTCGGAGCGTATGCGATCTACCTCGCGGAGCATGTCAACTTCGGCAGCCTGCGCTGCGAGGCGAGCATTCTCCACTGCGGTGCTTATCTGATGGCCGATCGCCGCGAGAAGCTGCACCTGGTCGAGACGTAGCGGATGCGGCTGGTGGTGGAGGAGGCCGACCACGACCAGGACACCGCGCACGCGATCGCGGGTTATCAGCGGCACACCGAGGAGCTGGCTCGGCACGTCGATCCCGAGGCAGCGACCGACCTGATCGTCAGCAAGGATGACGTAGGGCTTGCCTGCAGTGCGCACCTGGGCAGCGACCCGGGCCCGCAGGTCGGCACAGGGCTCCGCAGTCTCCGGCACCGGCGGAAGGCCGCGGGTCACTAGATGCGATGTGCCGATGGCCGGGGCCCCGGACTTGAAGATCTCAATCCAGCCGGTGTCCGCCCTCACTGCGTCCAGTGTCTGGTCCAGGATGTCGGCGAGCATGTCGGGGATGGCGTAGGTCTGGGTGGCCTGCACAGCGATGTTGTTGAGGACGGTCAGCTCTTGGTTGTGGCGGCGTATGGCGCTGACCGCGGCTCGGGAGGCGGTGATGTCGCGGACAAAGAGGATCGTACGTGCCTCCGCCAGAATGCTGGCGCTGGCGGGGATCGATGAAGTCCAAACCTGAGCGTCGAACGGCGTGCCGTCGTGGCGCACCATCGCCAGCTCGAGTCCGGTGATGGGTTTCCTCCGGATAAGCTGGCCTAGGTGCGGAGGGGCCTCCGGTGCTAAGAGGGCAGTCAGCGGTCGGTCGCGCCAGGCGGCGCAGTTCTCCCACCCAAAAAGCTCTTGGGCCCGCTGGTTACACAGCACTATCGTGCCGTCGGACGCTGCAATCAGTACAGCGTCGGGCGCGGTCGCCAATAGGGCGTCCAACAGTGTGGATGTCGCTTCGGGCGCCATCGCTTTCATGGCCCCATTCTACACCAACCGGCCCAGCTCGCAAAGGTGGGCCGATGGTCCGGCTATGTCAGCATAGCGGTGACACGCCCTGGCCATCGAGAGCCGCGTGCTTGTACTGCTCAAGCTAAAAGAGGCCTCTTCACCCCGGGCATCTTGTAGTGTGGCCTCTCTCCGGTATACTAAGTGGTGAGGTGAGATTGCTTAGGTACCAGATGGAGGCTATCGATGCTGGCGAATGGCGGGTGGGTATTCTGGGTGATTCTGGTCGTGGCGCTGGCGTTCTTTTTGATCCTGCCGCAGTATATGTCGCGACGGCGCCAGAAGAAGCGCGAGGAGAACCTCAAGATCGGCGACAGCGTCATCACGATCGGCGGGCTGTTGGGCGAGATCACCTATCTGGACTTTGAGGCCAACCTGGCTCGGATCAAGCTCGAAGACGGTATCGAGGTGCGCATCATCCCCGGCGCCATTGGGGGCAAGCGCTCGGAACCCTCTGTTGGTGATACACTCAATTCGTCCAGCGACAGCTAGGACGATCAAGGCTGGGGCCGATGCACCTCTCGGTAGCCGTCAGCAAGGTCCACAAGTGGGCCGTGCGCGAGAGCGGCGATACGCTGGAGATGATCGAGCGTCCCCGTGGAGGCCTCTCGCTTGTCCTTGTGGACGGACAGAGCTCCGGGCGAGCGGCCAAGGCCGTCGCCACGCAGGTGGTGCGCAAGGTCATTTCGGATCTGGCGGAGGGAGTCCGGGATGGCGCGGCGGCGCGGGCGGCCAACGACATGCTCTACGCGCAGCGCTACGGTAAGGTGTCGGCGACGCTAGTGATCCTGTCGGTGGAGCTGGACAGCCGTACGGTGGTGATCACCCGCTGCGGCAACTCCCCAGTCTTCCTGCGTCCGCCCGGGGAGGATATTCTGATCTTGGATGACGCGGTTCCGTCGCTGGGCTTCTACCGCACGACTCGGCCCACGGTGGACCAGGTCCCACTCACACCCGGCCTGCTGGTGGTGGCCTGCACCGATGGCCTCACCCACGCCGGCAGCCGTACGGGCGCGGCGCTGGACATTCCGGATATGATCGAGGCACTCTGGCAGGAGACGCCTTCGGCCGAGGTCGTGGTCGACGGCTTACTGGCAGAAGCGCTGGCGCTGGACGATGGGCGGCCTGTCGACGACGCCAGTGTCGTGGGGCTTCACGTGCAGTCGGGCCCAGACTCGGGGCCGCGCCGTATGCGGGTGGAGATGCCGGTCCCCGACGCCTAGCGGTCCGCCCGGGCTTGTCTGCCGCAGGCCGAGTGGGAAACGTCGGCGAGGAGACGTGATGGCAGGCAGGGGGAAGCTTGATGCTGAGGGGCGTGCCCCCGCAGCGGTTCACGTAGGAATCGTGGGGCCGTGTTCGGCTGGAAAGTCCACGCTGGCGATCCGGCTGCGTGCCCTCGGCTACCGGGTCACGGAGATCCGCCAGGAGCACGCCGCAGCGCCGGAGATGTGGCGGCGCCTCACCAACCCTGATGTCCTGATCTACCTCGACGTCACTATGGCCGTTGCCGCCGCCCGGGAGGGTCTGGCGGCGCCCTCATCCTGGTGGCCTGAGGAGCGCAAGGTGCGGCTGGCGCACGCGCGCCGGCACTGTGACCTCTACATCGACACGACATCCCTCGCCCCGACGGAGGTCGCGGCCACCGCGTTACGCTATCTGGAGGGGGCTTGACGAGGATGATGGGGAAGCTGTTAGGTGGGGATCAGGTATAGGAGTCAGGCGATGACGTGTCCGATGACCGATGCAGTGGTGGCCTTTGTGGGGCGGTCAGGCAGCGGCAAGACGACGCTGCTGACTCAGGTGATCCCGGCACTGGCAGCGCTGGGGGTGCGGGCTGCGGTGGTCAAGCACGCGCCGGATCACGCTGTGGTGACAGACTGTCCCGGTAGCGACACGCACCGCTTTTGGGCGGCAGGCGCCCAGCACGTGGCGCTGGCGGCGCGGGATCGCGTGGTGCACACGCACCGCTACGCGGCGGATCCGGGGTTGTCGGCGACGCTTTCCGGCGTTCACGACGTGGACCTGATCCTGTTGGAGGGATACAAGCGCAGCGGCGTGCCGAAGGTCGAGGTGATCCGCGGGGCCTGCAACCCGCAGCCGCTTTCTGGCCTCGTCGGGCGCATCGCCTGTGTGACGGATGTGACAGACATGGTGCTGGAGGTGCCGTGCTTTGGCTTCGATGCAGTTGCCCCGCTGGCGGCCTTCCTGATGGCGCAAGTGGTGAGGCACTAGGCATGGGCTGCTGGCAAGAGATTGACCACACGGCGGATCTGGCGCTGCAGGTGTGGGGGGAGGATCTCCCTGATCTCTTCGCCACGGCGGCGCAGGGGATGTTCGCCTTGGTGGCGCGCCCCGACCTGCAGGCAGAGCCGTTGAAGCGGTGTGTGGCGCTGGAAGCGCTGGATGTGGAAACGCTGCTGGTGGACTGGCTGAACGAGCTGCTTTACCTCTACGAGGTGACGATGGCAGTCCTCGACGAGGTCGACTTTGAGGCCCTGTCGGCGACGCGGCTCCATGCGACGGTGCGGGGTCGACCGGCGGCGACGCAGCGCGCGCAGATCAAGGCGGCTACCTTCCACAATCTGGAGGTGGTGACGTCGGAGGCCGGTGTGCGCACCGAGATTGTCTTTGATATTTGAGTGCTGTAGGCAGCATTGAAGCACAGGAGGGCATGATGGCGAAGAAAGAGGATTTTCGACAGGTCGACGACTATGTGTGGGAGTTACCGCGCGATCACGACGCTCGAATGGAAGTGCCGGCACGTATCTATGGGAACCGGCGTGTCTTTGATATGGCCTTTGGCGACCGTTCCATCGCGCAACTGATCAACGTGGCGATGCTTCCGGGCATCGTTAAGTACGCCATGGCGATGCCCGATATGCACCAGGGCTACGGGTTTCCCATCGGTGGAGTGGCAGCTTTCGACTACGCACAGGGCATCATCTCCCCGGGCGGGGTAGGATACGACATCAACTGCGGGGTGCGCATGCTGGCCTCACCACTGGCAGAGGAGGACGCAGTGTCCTATTTCGACGAGCTGGCGACGGCGCTCCACCGTGCCTGTCCCAGCGGCGTAGGCGGTAAGGGTGCAGTCCAGCTCTCGTGGGATGATCTGGAGGAGGTTCTGGAGACGGGCTCGGGGTGGGCCAAGCGGCAAGGCTACGCCACCGCTGATGATGTGGCGCGCACTGAAGGGGGTGGCTGCCTGCCTCAGGCGCAGGCGGCGGCGGTGCCCGACCGGGCTAAGGAACGGGGTCGACCGCAGATGGGATCATTGGGCTCCGGGAACCACTTCCTGGAGATCGACATCGTCGATGCGGTCTACGACGATGCCGCCGCTGAGGCCTTTGGGCTGTGGGAGGGACAGGTGGTGGTGCAGATCCACTGCGGCTCCCGCGGCTTGGGCCACGAGGTCTGCTCCCAGTCCTTGAGCCAGCTCCAGGACGCCCCGAGGCGGTACGGGATCGAGATCCCTGATCGTGAGCTGGTGGCAGCGCCGGTGGAATCTGAGGAGGGGCAGCGCTACCTGGCGGCGATGGCGGCGGCGGCGAACTGGGCCTTCGCCAACCGGCAAGTGCTGGCGCACTTCGTACGGCGTGCCTTCGAGGAGGTGCTGGCCGGGCGCGTGAGCGACTGGGAGCTGCAACAGGTCTACGATGTGACCCACAACGTAGCCAAGGTAGAGACGCATACGGTGGAGGGCCGGGAGCGCAAGCTGATGGTTCACCGCAAGGGTGCCACACGTGCTTTCCCGGCTGGCCACCCGGAGCTGACTGCCGTCTATCGGGAGACGGGCCAACCGGTCCTGGTGCCGGGATCGATGGGCACGGCGTCCTACGTGATGGCTGGCAACCCCGAGAGCATGGCGCTCACCTTCGGATCCAGCTGCCACGGGGCCGGGCGGACGATGAGCCGGCGGGCGGCGACGCGCAAGGTGCGCGGCGAAAAGCTACGAGAGGAGCTCAAGGCCCAGGGCGTTACGGTGCGGGCCCAGAGCATGCGCGGTTTGGCGGAGGAGGCGCCGCTGGCCTACAAGGATGTCAGTCTGGTCGTTGACTCGGTAGAGGGAGCCGGGATCGCCCGCAAGGTGGCGCGGATGCATCCGGTGGCCGTGATCAAGGGCTAGTGGGAACGGCAGCGCCCCCCGGTCGGTTACCGGGCACGAAGTGTGAAAGCGTCTGTGAGGCCAGCCTGGGGACGCGCAGGGAGCGGACTCAGCGCTGTGTCGTAGCCCGCGGGCCGACTTGCCGCCGGGTGCCTGTGTAAGATTCGAGTTCGGTTTCCAGATCTCCTAAGCCCGGCGGTCCCTTATACTGCGGCTGACGGCGCTGCCGCCAGCCGTTACGTGGCCAGCTCCTTTACTGTACCGCTTTGGTCTGCTGGTTGCTTTGACGGCCCGCTTAGGATGCCAGCTGAGGCAGCGACGCGGCGGTGGCCCTAATACTGTGGTCGGTAGCGGTTGTTCGCCCACGGTTACCGGCCACGGGCTGCGGGACGGCCGCGGCCGCTACAGAACCTCCTTCAAGGTCAACCCCAGCCGGCGAATGCCTTCGACGATCATATCGGGCCGGGCGTTGGAGAAGTTCAGGCGCATAGCGCAGTGACCGCCGTCCTCGTGGGGATAGAAGTTGACACCGGGCACGTAGGCGACCTTGCGCGCCAGCGCGGCTTGCAGCAGGTCGATGGTGGTGCAGGACTCCGGCGTCTGGGCCCAGAGGAATAGGCCGCCCTGGGGCCGCGTCCAGTGGCAGCCATCCGGCCAGAACTCAACCAGGGCATCAAGCATGGTATTGCGCCGCTCACCGTAGACATCGCGGAGCTGGCGGACATGGGCCTTCAGGATGCCGCGCTGGGCGATATCGTTGGCGATCATCTGGTCGAAGGTGCTGGAGTGCAAGTCGGCGCCCTGCTTGGCCTGGACGAGGCGCTGGCGGATCTCCATCGGGGCGACGGCCCAGCCAATGCGCAGGCCGGGGGTGAGAGTCTTAGAAAAGGTGCCCAGGTAGATGGTCCGTTCGGGGGCCAGTGCGGCGATGGGGATGATATCTTCGCCCTCGTAGCGCAGCGCGCCGTACGGATCGTCCTCCACGATTAGCATATCGTGCTTGCGGGCTACCTCCACCAGGTGGCGGCGGCGGTCCTCAGGTAGCGTCGTGCCCGCCGGATTGTGGAAGTTGGGCAGGACGTAGATGAAGCGCACGGGTGTTCGAGCGATGATGTCCTCCAACTGGTCCACCTGCATGCCATCGTCATCTAGGGGGATGGTGACGAACTCGGCCTGGTAGGCGCGCCAGGCCTGGATCGCGCCCAAGTAGGTGGGCCGACCTGTGAGTACCCCGGCGCCGGCGTCGATGAAAACCTTGCCGATGAGGTCGAGCGCCTGCTGGGATCCGGTGGTGATGAGGATGTTGTCGGGGCCGTGCTGGATGCCGTACTTGGCCATCGACTCGGCCAGGAACTCTCGCAGCGGCGGGTGCCCCTCGGTGGTACTGTACTGGAGCGCCGCTTTGGGCTCGTGGCGCAGCAAATAGCTGCAGGCCTCCTCAATCTCACGTACCGGGAAGAGCTCCGGTGCCGGCAACCCTCCGGCGAAGGAGATCACGTCGGGGAGCTGGGTGATCTTGAGCAGCTCGCGGATGGCGGAGCTGCGCATCTGCTGGGTGCGCTGAGCGGTGAAGCGCTCCCAATTCACGGGGCCGTCGGCTGACGTGGCGTGTACGGTCATCTATGCCTCCTGCGCTGGGTGGGTAGCTTAACGCTCCGATTGTAGCGGGGCAGCCAGGTTAGGTCAACTGAGGAGTCTCCTCTTTTCAGCGCAGTCTCTCCCGGAACGATCACAACACCGCCACCTCCTGCGCGAAGGCGCGCGACGCCGGCGTGGCGTTGCCCAAGGCGAACCAAAAGCGGGTCTCCGGCGGCGTTGTCGCCAGCAGATGGCGGTAGTAGGCCAAGGCGTTACCAAACTGCGGTCCGTCGTTCTGCACATCCTGGCGGTCCAGCGTGATGTAGGGGATGCGGACGACGTTGTCAGGAAGGCAAGCCAGCTGGTCCACGGTGGTCAAGGGGTGGTGGTACTCAACGGCGCGGAGGGACAGGTTGGCTTCGGCTAGCGTTGCTGCGTGGTGTCCCCAGGCGCCACAGCAGTGGATCTGCAGTCCGCCCAGGGCCTCGCCGATGCGCCGCAGGTAGGGCAGCCCGAACTCTTTGTAGAGGGCGGCGGACATCAGCGGCATCATATCTTCGGTGAGCGAGACGCCGCGGTCGGCGGGCAGGAAGGTGTAAGGCCAGATGTTGCCGCATAATCGGTTACCGGTGGCCTCACGGAGGTAGCGCGCGTAATGGATGAGCAGGTCGCAGACCTGCTCAAGGAAGGCGTGGACGCGTTCTGGCTCGGTGAGCATCGCGATCCAGAGCTCCTCTTGATCGAGGACCAGCCCAGCGGTGTTCAGCGGGCCCTGCATATCGGGGCTGCGCAGCCAGAGGGCATCGGTGTCGAGGCGCTCCGAGAGGGTGCGCCACAGG
>PWVB01000236.1 GCA_003562365.1 Anaerolineae bacterium | reverse complement strand
TGACCGCCGGACGCGCCCGGATCGACCGCCTGCAGCTCTGGGGGATCGTCAAGCGCTTTCCCGGCGTGCTGGCAAACGACTGCGTGGACTTCTCCGTCAACGCCGGAGAAGTCCACGCGCTTCTGGGGGAGAACGGCGCCGGCAAGAGCACACTGATGAAAGTTCTCTACGGACTCTACCGCGCCGACGAGGGTACCATCCTGATCAACGGCGAGCCCGTCGAGATCGAATCCCCCACTGACGCAATCCACCTGGGGATCGGCATGATTCACCAGCACTTCATGCTGGTCCCCTCGCTGACCGTGGCTGAGAACGTGGCGCTGGGCCTGTCCTCATCCCGGGGCCCCCTGACCGATCTGGAAAAGGTCAGTGCACGCATCGTCGAGCTGGGCCGCGCTTATGGGCTGCAGGTTGACCCCAAGGCCCGGGTCTGGCAACTCTCGGTGGGTCAGCAGCAGCGGGTCGAGATCCTCAAGGCCCTCTACCGGGGCGCCGATCTTCTGATCCTCGACGAGCCCACCGCGGTGCTCACCCCACAGGAGGTCGCCGAGTTCTTCGTGATCCTGAGGCAGATGGTGGAGAGCGGCCACAGCATCATCTTCATCTCCCACAAGCTGCAGGAGGTGCTGGAGATCAGCCACCGCATTACCGTCCTCCGCGACGGCGTCGTCGTCGCCAGCCGCCCTCGTGGCGAGCTAACCAAGGCCGATCTGGCGCGCATGATGGTGGGGCGGGACCTGACCTTTCAGCCAGAGCGACTGGACGTCGAGCCGGGTGAGGTGCGGCTGGTGCTGGAGGGCCTGTGGACCAGGAGTGACCGCGGCACCGACGCCCTCCAGGGCGTCGACCTGGAGGTCCGCGCGGGCGAGATCCTGGGGCTGGCCGGCGTGTCGGGAAACGGCCAGCGGGAGCTGGCGGAGGTGATCAACGGCCTGCGGCCCGCGACCCGGGGCCACGTGTGGCTGGAGGGGGAGGAGATCACCGAGGCCGCGCCAGCCTCGCTAATCGGCCGCGGCCTAGCCTATATCCCGGAAGAGCGCATGCGGGACGGAATGATCCGCGACTTCAGCGTGGCGGAGAACCTGATCCTGCGCGAACACGCTGAGTCGCCATATGCCAGACGCGGCTTTTTCAACTTCCGCACCATCGCCGAGATCGCCGCCCGGCGTATCGACGATTTCAGCGTCAAGACGCCGTCGCAGGAGACGCTGGCCAAGAACCTGTCCGGCGGCAACATCCAAAAGGTGATCCTGGCCCGCGAGCTCTCCCGCGATCCGCGGGTCATCGTGGCGGCGCAGCCGACTCGCGGGCTGGACATCGGCGCCACGCTTTACGTGCACCACCGGCTCTTGGAGGAGCGCGCGCGCAGCCTGCGCGAGGCACACCGCCAGGGAGCCGCCATCCTGCTGATCTCCGAGGATCTGGATGAGATCCTCGCGCTCTCCGACCGCATCGCCGTTATCTATGAAGGCCGCATCATGGACATCCTTCCGCGATCCGAGGCTACGCCCGAGCGCCTGGGCCTGCTGATGGCCGGGGTCACGGAGGGCACCACAGCATAGGAGTGCGAACCTGTCACTGCACCGCTCGGGACAGCAACAGAAGATACACCGCGGGACCGCAGTGGGGGGGAACAGCGGTACCAGTTGCGAGCAAGCAGACGTATTTTCAGCCAAGGAGGAAGTTGATGAAACGCTTTCTGCATCTGACCATTCTCACACTGACCATTCTGGCGATGTTTGCCGTCGCCGGGCCGATCCCCTCGCTGGCCGGGGGCGAGGAGCGGGTGATGGTGGAGTTTAGCCCCGGGCGGGGGGGCGCGGTGCAGGCGACGCTCACTCGGGCCGGCGGCACCGTCCACCATCGGTTTGACAACCTCAACGTGATCGCCGTGACACTCCCGGCGACAGCCATTGACGCCATCCGGCGCAATCCCAGCGTGGTGACCGTCGCCCCTGACGTGCCGCGCTATCCCATGGGCGAGACCGTGCCGTGGGGCATCGACCGCGTGCAGGCACCCGATGCCTGGACCGTCAGCGGCTCGCCAGCCGGCGAGGGCGTGACCGTCTGCGTCATCGACTCGGGGCTCTACACCGACCACGAGGACATTGACGCCACCAAGGCCACCAGCGGCTACCCCAGCGGCTGGGACACCGACGGGTGCGGTCACGGGACCCACGTTGCCGGCACTATTGCCGCGGCGATGAATGATCTGGGCGTCGTCGGCGTCAGCCCCGACGTCTCACTCTACATCGTCAAGGTCTTTGGCGACAACTGCGGCTGGTCCTACAGCTCCGACCTCATCGATGCCACCAATCGCTGCGCTGATGGCGGCGCTGACATCATCAATATGAGCCTCGGCGGCGGTCGCCCCATCGGCCCATGGGAGGCGCGGCAGTTCAACAGCCTCTGGAACCAGGGCATCCTCTCCATCGCCGCCGCCGGCAACGCCGGCAACACCCAGAAGAGCTACCCCGCCTCCCACGACTCGGTCATCTCGGTGGCCGCCACGGATATCGATAACGTCGTGGCCGACTTCTCGCAGCAGAACGACCAGGTGGAGCTCTCGGCGCCCGGCGTGAATGTGCTGAGCACCGTCCCCTGGGACGCCACCACCACCCTCACCGTCGACGGCGAGACGTATCAAGCCAACCACATCGATGGCGCCGCCACCGGCAATGCCAGCGGCAGTCTTGCCGACGGTGGCCTGTGCACCACTACCGGTGACTGGGACGGAAACGTGGTGCTCTGCGAGCGCGGCGAGATCAGCTTCTACGACAAGGTGATGAACGTCCAGAACAGCGGCGGCGCCGCGGCGGTCATCTACAACAATGAGCCCGGCAGCTTCTTCGGCACGCTGGGCGGCAGCAGCTCGGACATCCTCGCTGTGAGCCTCAGCCAAGAGGATGGGCAGTTTTTGGTTGAAAGCAGACTAGAAGGAGTCAGCGATGTAGAGAGCACCGTAGAAAAGCCTGCCAGCGGATACGAGGCCTGGAGCGGCACCTCAATGGCGACGCCTCACGTCTCCGGTGTGGCGGCGTTGCTCTGGAGCTTCGACTCCAGCCTGACTAACGCTGCGATCCGCTCGGTGATGGCCGACACGGCGTTGGACCTCGGCCCGGCGGGCCGCGACAACGCCTATGGGTACGGCCTGGTCCAGGCCTACGATGCGCTGATCCACCTCGGCGCCGAAGGAGAGGAGGGGGACCCGCCGCCGGCGGAGAACCAGCCGCCTGTTGCCGCCTTCACCTATGACTGCACCGAGCTCAGCTGCACCTTTGATGCCTCGGGCTCCTACGATCCCGACGGCACCATCGTCAGTTACGATTGGGACTTCGGCGACAATAAGGACGGCAGTGGCGAGGAGGTCAGCCACACTTACGGTTCGGCCGGCACCTACAACGTCGAGCTTACCGTGACAGACAACGATGGCGCCATCGGCACCAGCAGCAAGACCGTCACGGTCAGCGACGACAGTGGCGATCCAGGGGAGACCGTCATCTACGTCTCGGAGATCGAGTTGATCCCCAAGACGGCCGGGCCCAACCGCAGTGCTACCGCCGTCGTGACGGTAGTAGACGCCGCCGGTAACCTCGTCGACGGCGCCACCGTCTACGGCGTCTGGAGCGGTGACTACGTGGCCGACGTTAGCGGCACCACCGGCAGCAACGGCACCGTCTCCTTCGAAACCGGTAAGGTACGTCGGTCGGCCACCTTCACCTTCACCGTCAGCGATGTCGTCAAGGCCGGCGCCACCTTTGACGGAGACCAGGGTACAACCTCGAACACGATCACGGTACCGTAGTGACGTGATCCTAACCTCAGCGCCCCCTTCCTGTCAGGGAAGGGGGCGCACTCTTTGGCAGGCGCCAATGAGCGTGCTCTGCGGGTCGACCTTGGTTTGGGCATAGAGCTGCAACACCAATCAGACCGCAGGCAGCCCCGCCCATATGCCGCAGTAGCAACAGTCCTTCAAACCTGAGCCAAGGCCGCCTGATAGGTGCGTCCAAGCCGCCGACAACGGGACGAATGGGAAGCTCAGGCCGTCAACCTTGACGTGGCGTGATGTCATACGGGCAACGACGTAGTCCATCCGTTGGACTAGACCGGTCCGCGCCTGCCCTAAAGGGCGCTTCCTCTGGTCTGTACCCAACAATGCGGCGCCCCCTTCCAGTGGGAAGGGGGCGCCTTGCTCCCATCTGAACCGATCTAGAGGTGCTCGGCGGCCCACCCTACCTCGAGGGCGTGCAGCGTCTCAGGCGTGGGTACGCCGGTCTCCCGGTCCCAACCCATCAGCGCGTAGTAGCTGTGCAGCCCCTCCTGCAGCGCTGCGGCGTCAAGGCCGCCGTCGGACAGCGCGCCGCTGGTGGTGGGCTCGTGGCTGCGCGGTGCCAGCCGATCGTCCTCCGGACCGAAGCCCTCGCGGACGTTGAAAACCCGCGCCAGTGTAAAGGCCCGCCGACCCACCTGGGCCAGCTCGTAGGCGGTCACGTTCCAGCCCGTCGCTGCCCGGACCAGCTGCACCAGCTCCCCGGTCTCCCAGGGGACAAAGAGGCACATGCAGAGGCAGTTGTTAGCGATCTGGGCCAACGTGTGGGCAACTGCAGCCGAGGCCTTATCCGGCCCCATGCTCTCCAGCGGAATTGGTTCGAGGATGCCCATCGCCCGCAGGCTATCGTTCTGGTGGAAGCCCTGCTCGTCGGGATTGACCAGCCCGGTGTCGTGCAGCGAATGGCAGTGGTCAGCGCCG
>PWVB01000328.1 GCA_003562365.1 Anaerolineae bacterium | reverse complement strand
CCCGCCGCAGGCGGGGATTTCGAATGCGCCCAGGGAGGCTGCCGAGCCTGTCAGGACGCGCTGATTCGCCAGCACACCGGCTTGATTCACGCTGTGCTGCGCTGGGTGGCCCACGCTGGCGTACCGTACGCTGACCTGGTTCAGGTGGGGCGGTTGGCGCTGTGGCGCGCGGTGTTGGGCTTCGATCCCTGCCGCGGCGTGCAGTTCTCTACCTACAGCTGACGCGCCATCGAGCACGCCCTGTGCCGGGCGGTGCGTCAGGCCCACCGGCCGGAGGGCCGTCTCCCCGCGCCGGATCCCTGGGCCCATCCGCGGGTACCCGAAGCCCTGCTGACGGCGGTGCAGCCGCCCCCAGACCGGTTACAGACGGTGCTGAGCGCCATCCGAAGCTGTTTGCACCGCCTTGTCAGGCGCCGGCACAGGGCCGTTAAGGCCTCGATGCCCTCTAGACGCTGAATGCTGTCCTGAAAGACGATGTTCTCGTGGTAGTAGGGCAGGATGTGCGACCCGTCGGGCTTGCCATCCCGATGGTAGGTCCTGGACCAGAGTTCGCGTACACGATCCTCCGTCAGCGACTCGATGAGCGGATTCAGCTCTGTGCTTTGAGTGTGAACCACGGCATACACTGACTCCTTGTTGTGCCGACCCAGGTTGCTTCCGGCCAGAGTTTATCTGTCTACCATCGGTGTCAACGGACGGACAGCGAATCGGGTTTCCCTCTCTTGGTAGCGCTGTGGCGTGCCGGTCGGAGGGATGAGCGTCTGTAGCGCTGCAGTCCGGGCCGGTCCCTGTCGCGGTCGGCGACTACCGAAGGCCGTGACGGAGGGCGAGGAGGGCAGCCTGGGTGCGGTCCTCGACGTCGAGCTTGGTCAGGATGCTGCTGACGTAGTTGCGCACGGTGCCGGGAGAGAGGTAGAGGCGGCTGGCGATCTCGCTGTTGCTCAGTCCCTGCGTGAGGAGCTGAAGGACCTCGCGCTCCCGCTCCGTCAGGTCGCTCAACAAGGTGGAATCCGCGTGCGGCGCGCCTTGGAAAGCGACGGCGTCGAGCAACTTGCCGGCGACCTTCGGGTCGAGGTAGGTCTCGCCGGCAGCGGTGCCTTTGACGGCGGCAATGAGCTGGTCGCGGGGCGTGCCCTTCAGCAGGAAACCCACGGCGCCGGCACGCACGGCATCGAAGACCCACTCGTCGGCTCCGAAGGTGGTTAGGACCAAGACCTTCACTGCCGGGAAGTCGGCCTTGATCTTGCGGGTAGCCAGGACCCCGTTCATCACGGGCATCTTCAGGTCCATCAACACGACATCAGGCCGCGCTTCGGCGACCTTCGCGACGGCTTCGGCGCCGTTGGAGGCGAGACCGACGACTTCGATCTCGGGATCGTTACCGAGGATCAACTCCAGGCCCTCGCATACGATCCATTGGTCGTCACAGATGAGGACGCGGACCATCACGGCACCTCCACAAGCAGCGTCACGATGGTGCCTCGCGTGGCTTCGCTCTCGACGGTGAGGCTGGCGCCGATCAGGTCGGCCCGCTCCTGCATGCCGCGAATCCCCAGTCCATCGCCTTTCTCCCGCTCGCGCGGACGGTAGCCGCCTCCGTCATCGGTGACCGTCAGGCCGAGGATGGTGCCGTTTGCCGGCTGCCCATCGTCGCCGGGTGCATCGCGGCCCGGCTGGAGACACAGGTCGAGCGAGACGGTGCTGGCTTCGGCGTGCAGGACGACGTTCTCCAGAGCCTCCTGTGCCACGCGATAGAGCACCTGCTCGACCTCCGGTGAGAGCTCCGGAAGGGTGTCGGGCACCGTGAAGCTAAGATTGAGCCTGCCGCGCTCGGCAGCGCTCTTAGCGAGGTTCTCCAGCGCGATGACCAGGCCCAGATCCTCCAGCGGCGAGGCACGCAGGGCTTGAAGGGCGCGCCGCGTCTCGTCGAGGCCCGAGCGGGTGGTTTCCAGGGCGTGCTCCAGGATCGCGCGGGCCCTCGGCGAGTCGAGGGGCCACGCCCCGCTCAGCGCGTCAAGCTCGACCGCCAGCGCGCTGAGGGTGTGGGCCAGGGTGTCGTGCAGTTCGCGGGCGAGACGGTTGCGCTCGCGCACGGTCGCCAGGTGTGCCAGCGTCGCCGTATAGCGCACGAGCTTACGGTGGACCTCTGCCAACTCGCGTCTCTGCCGTCGCTGACCGTTCATCAGCGTCGAAACCACGTAGCCGATGACGAGAAAGAAGAGGGTGCGCGTGAGGATGGACCCGCCGCTCAGGACAGTATCGAAGTGCGTGAGGTCCGGCTGAAAGAGTAGGACGAGGCTCAGGTCCAGCGCGGCGGTGCCCAGGGAGCAAAGCACCACCTCGCGCAGCGAATACTGCCAGGCGCACAGGATCACCGGAATGGCGAGGAAGGGGAAGATGAGCCAGAACTCGCCCAGGTGATCGATGGGTGCCACCGCAAAGACGGAGCGCATCTCGATGATTGGCCCGAGCGTGGCGATGACCAGCGCCAGCGGTAGGTAGGCGGGCCCAAGGCGCCGCCGGATCCAGGATGAGTAGAGGTAGACGATCAGGATGCCCATCTCCAGGATGAACATCGTCGCGGTGGGGATGAACTTGAGCTCGAAGGGGACGCCCATACCGCCGAGAAACACCGATGCGATGAGGACCATAGCGCCGAAACGCAGGAAGGTGTACACCCGGAAGACGGTCAGCAGTCCGGGTTCTAGCGGCGTGGCTTCGGTGCGGCGGCTCTCGGCTCTCTGTCTCAAGCGTTCTGTCGTCAGATTGGTCCCCTCATTGCCTTATCTTCGTGTATGATAACACGGTTTTGGCGTAAGCGGGCCGTTGCTTCGGCGGATGTGACACCAGTCACGTGCCTGCGGAAGGTTCGTGATTGGCAGCACTGCAGGCTCCGGGCGAAGGCTAGTATCCTGTCGTATGGGACGGCTTCCTTCGCCAGGGATGGCGGGAGAGGTCTGAGAACAGGATACCGAGGTCGAATACGATGGGTAATGCGGAAAACGAGCCGCTGGTGCGGCTGCAAAAAGTGGTCAAGCGGTACCGGACGGGCGCGGGGACGCTGACAGCGCTCAACGGGGTGACGGCGGACTTCTATCGCGGCGAGTTTGTGGCCGTGGTGGGCAAGTCGGGCGCTGGAAAATCGACGCTGGTGAACATGATCACTGGGGTGGACACACTGACCTCCGGCGAGATCTGGGTGGGTGAGACGCCGGTCCACGTGCTGGACGAAGGGCGGATGGCCCTGTGGCGCGGGCGTACCATCGGTGTGATCTACCAGACCTTCGAGTTGCTGCCGCAACTGTCGCTTCTGGATAATGTGCTGCTCCCGGTGGACTTCTGCGGCATGTACCGGGCGCGGGAGAGCGTGCCCCGGGCGCTGGATCTGCTGGCGCGGGTGGGGCTCGAGGACCACGTCTACAAGACGCCTGCGCGCATTTCGGGCGGACAGCGGCAGCGGGTGGCGATCGCCCGCGCCCTGGCCAACGATCCGGACGTCATCGTGGCCGACGAGCCGACAGGTAGCCTCGACTCTGCGACGGCTGAGGGTATCTTCGAGCTCTTCCAAGCTCTGGTCGCCCAGGGCAAGACGATTGTGATGGTGACGCACGACCACAGCCTGGCGGCTCGCACCACGCTCGCACTGGAGCTAGTCGATGGGGTGTTGCGGGACAGCCGTTAGCCCGTGGCGGTGTGCTGCGCAGGCTCGCGGGGCGGTTGCTCAATCTGGATTATCGTTGGACGATATTGGGGGCAGGATGGGGTTATTCAAGCGGAGATGCCGCCCGGAGGCGGGTGGCGAGAACGGAACGCTCATCGCCATACGGGACGTTGTCAAGACCTATCGGACCCCGACCGGCGACTTCGACGCCCTGCGCGGCATCACGCTCGGTTTCAGGCGCGGCGAGTTCGTGAGCGTCGTTGGGAAGTCGGGGAGCGGCAAATCGACGTTGCTCAATATGCTCACCGGGATCGACCGCCCCACGGCGGGGCGCGTGCTGGTGGACGGAGTCGACATTCACCAGATGAGCGAGAGCCGGATGGCGCGATGGCGGGGCGTTCATATGGGTGTCGTGTTCCAGTTCTACCAGCTTCTGCCGGTGCTGACGCTCCTGGAGAATGTACTGCTGCCGATGGACTTCTGCGACGTGGTGCCCTCGGGCGAACGGCGGGTACGGGCCGTGGCGCTCCTGGAGCAGGTGGGGCTGGGAGATGCTATGGACAAGCTGCCGGCCTCGGTCTCGGGCGGACAGCAGCAGAGTGCTGCTATCGCCCGGGCGCTCGCCAACGACCCACCCATCCTCGTCGCCGACGAGCCGACGGGTAACCTCGACTCCCGCTCCGCCGACGTGATCTTCGGGATCTTCGACGTGCTGGCAGCCCAGGGCAAGACGATTGTGATGGTGACGCATGACGACAGCCTGGCGGCGCGGGCTTCGCACCTGGTGCGGCTGGTGGACGGCGAGGTGGCGGAGGACGCCGCGCTGCGTGCGGCGGTGCAACCGGCGGCAGGCGCCGGGCGGGTGCTGGCGGATCGGACCGCGCCTGCGTTGCTTCGGGGGTCGATGGTGTCCTCGGGACCGGATTAGGCTCTGTCTCCTGCGGTTAGGTTGCTGCTCATGTTAGTTGTTCACGATCGTGCCATATGGCACACCAGTAGATAGGGGAGCGGTGGTTGGTAGCCATTATTGACGGAATGCGGCGTAAGGATTGTGGGACAGCTTGCGTGAGCATCCGGATACTCTCTCGCACTCTCGCCCT
>PWVB01000207.1 GCA_003562365.1 Anaerolineae bacterium | reverse complement strand
CTCACTATACACTAGGAGCTGCGTTTTTTATATCCGGTTCTGTCTGCCTTTACCCCTCGTTTTGCAGGCTACCTTGGGCTCTTCTACGCCTGACTTCAGTCCCCAATGCGCAACGCTCTCGGTGGAGAGACAACAGGCTTAGATTCTCAAGCCTGAACAGCCTCGGCGGCCTGTCTCCCCCGGCGGTGGAACAAAGGGGCTAACATAGCCCGTTCGTCCGGCGTGATAACACCAACCAGCCAAGCAAGCAGAGGATAGGTCACGACCGTCACTGCCACAGCTAACATCCGGTTAACGGGCAGCAAGAGAAGAGCAATAGCGCCGGAAACAGCAGCTACGAGAAGAGGCTTGCCCAGCACATCGCTCCAACCCACCACACCGATATAGCGCCGCACCCCAATCACAAAGGGCACAAAGAGCACCAGCTCCGAGAAGATGTGGAGCGTCGCCGAGGCAGCATAACCAAAACGAGGCATCAAGAACAGATTAGCCAACAATGAGAAACCAAATCCGATCAGATACGCGCGAGTGAGATAACGTTGCTGATTGACAGAGATCAGAACATATTGGGTGATGCCATTAATCCATCCAATCGGCATCGACCATGCCATCAACCGCAATGCCTCTGCAGCACCAGGTAGGAACTCCACACCGCCCAGAATAAGGACCATCTCCCGACCTGCGAACGTCGCAAAGAGGGCTGCCGCCAGCGCCAACAGCACCAGGATCTTGGTGCCCAAGCGGTAGAAGCGAATCAACGCATCTCGATTGTCTTCGGCATGACGCGAGATTACCGGGAAAAGCGCCAGCGTGAACATCGATGGGACGATCATCACCGCATCCAGAAACTTATACCCGACGCTGTAAAGTCCCAACGACGCGCTGCCGAGAAGCGGCTCCATCAGGAAGACGTCGACTTTGTAGAACAGGTAGGCCAGCAGATGGTTGGCCATCAGTGGCCAAGACTCGCGTATCATCTCCCGCCGGAGTGCGCGATCCTCCCGACGCGGGCGCAGCAATCCCCGCGCACGCTCTTCCGATCCCGCGCGCCGCAGCGCTGGAAAGAGACGCCACGCCGTCACACCCAGGATCGCCAGCGTCACAACATTGACGACGATGGACATGCCCGCCAGTCCCACGATTCCCCAACCAACGATGAGCGCGAGCGTCTGAATCGTCACTTTGATCAGAGTACTAACCGTCGTAATCGCGGCGGGGTACTCTGCTTTCTCGTAGGCATAGAAAAGGGCGGTCAAACCGTTGGAGATCGAGTAAGGCAAGGAACCAAGATAAAGCAACAGGATAGCAATCACGGCTTGGCGAGATGCAGGCGCCGTCACATCCGCGATCAGTGTCTGGCGAATACCAATGAAACTCAGAAGCAATGGGACCGCAAACAAGCTCAGGGCAAAGCGGATCATTGTCGTGTTAACGAGGTAGCGCCGGGCCTGTTGGCGATTGCGCGCCACCTCTCGCGTTAGATAGGTATTGAGGCCAAAATTGGTGAGAATATCAAACCACAGGAAGACGTTGATCGCGTAATAGTAGTCTCCGGCGTTCGTCGGGCCAAGAATCCTGAGCATCAACGCAGCAAAAGCGAAGTCAACCGCCCGATTGAACAGCGTCAGTAGAATCGGCGCAATGCTGTTTTTGGCCAGCCGTTGAACTGCGGCTGCATCCTCCTGCTCGCGGTAGATGAGGCGCCAGGACCAAATCGTGCTCAGGAAGATGATCACCATGCCGCTCAGAAACGAAAGGAATGCGCCGACCTTGACGCTGTCAGGACTGTATCTGAGGCGCACCTCTTGGCTCTCATCCAGGCGAATGCCGCGGAAGTTACCGGCGATGCGCGCAATGGCAACCTCCGTCTCTTCGCGATCGGTGCCGCCCAAGGGCCGCACAAATGCCTTCCAACCCGGCGCAAAGCTATCGGCCACCACAAGCCATCCAGGTTCGTCCACCCGTGCCTCGATCAGCAGCTCGTTGTTGCTATAGGCAACAATGGACTGGGCGTCAGGCAAACCCGGCACAGGAGCTTCGGGAGGCACGAGGATGGACCGTGGGCCGCTCCAGCCAGCCCCAGCAGCTTCAACCACGACATAGTAGCGAGGGTCATACGTTAGCAGCGCTGCCTCTACCTCCGCCACATCGGAAACAACAAGCGTGGCGCTCAGCGGAAGCGTGAAGGCCCGTGGGGTCACGCCGAGATTCTCATAGATCCGAACTGCATCATCGCGATAGACCTCATGATACTTCGGCAGCGGGATCTCGACCTCCGTCAGCACGTACTTGACGTTGAGCAGGTCCGTCAGTGGACTGTCCAGACTCGAGAATTCACGGAACGGGGCAATGCGATTGTAGGGCAGCATGGTCTGCGGTTCTATCCACCCCATATATCGCGCATACTGCGCAGAGAATAGGCTGTCATAGCCCCGAACATCCTGAAGCCCGTAGAGCATGCTTACGTTGGGGTTCAAAGTGTTGAGGCCTTCAGGGTCGAAGGTGGAAAGGCGCCACAACTCGGTATCGTGAGAGAGGAAATCCACGGCCGGTGGCCGGTAGTCAAGCAGAGCCGGATCGACTGCAGGATTGAAGCCAGCGCCGAAGGCTGTCAGGTCTACCGCGATCAAGACCAGTGCCAAGGCTTGCCAAACCACTATGCGCCGGGAGAATACAGAAATCGACCGGCTACCGCGTGACATCCGCAGCACTATACCAGAGGCAAACAGGAAACCGGCGAAGACAAGAATCCAAGGGGCTAGATAAGAATAGAAGGCCCGAGCATCCGGGAAGGCATAAGACGCTCTCGCCAACGACCAGAAAGCACGCTCCACTAAGGGCTCGATCTGACCGAAGGCAAGGCGACTGGTCAATACCCCAGCGACCGTGAGGACGCTGCCCCAAACGGCTCCGGCAGCCAAAACTGAGACCGGATCTGAGAATAGGCCCGTCGTTGTCCGATCTGACGCTTGAAGCATAAGCCATCGGAGAAGCCAGGGCTGGTGAGGGGTCACCGACTCTGAATCGTGGGAACCTTGTTGGGTACCAAGGGGCTCCTGACGGCGGGCAAGGGCTGCGGCCCCTATGCCCGCCAAAGCCGAGCCAGCCAGGGTCAGCGGCAGAACCCAACGAAAGGGTGAATGAGATTGGCTAAGAAATGGCAACGCATAAACCAGCGCATAGATGGGTGTGCCAAAGACACACGCCGCGGAGAAGAGTGCCAGCGCAGTGAAGAACGGGACATAGGGCCGGCGAATCCACCCTCTGATCTTGGATCCGACCCCGCCGCTCCTGGAGTGATTCCCGGATGCCTGCAGATGCCGCGGGCCGAACACCGCAATGAGCGACAGGAGGAGTGGTAGGATGCCCAGGTAGGCGCCGCCCTCAACGTAGTTCTTGATACCCCAATCAAACGCGTTGATGGCGCCTCCGTGGGCATTGCGAGTGGCGGTAACGGTCTCCCGTGCAAACAGATCAAAAAGTGTACGATGCGTTGGGTTGCCAAAGAAGTTGGGGATCAGAAAGGTTATCAACCGCCGTGTCGGATAGGCCCATCCCAGCACCTCCTGAAGCGTCGCGCGGTCTTGCCGAAAGCTTTCCCGGGCCACCTCATAGAAGGGAATCAACTGAACCGCACCTAGTGCCAGGCCTAAGCAAAGGAGGACTCCAATGCCCAAAGCCGGGCTTAAGACCTCAGCCCGCCACGTCGCGCGTGGAAGCGTCAGAAGACGATAGAGTATGCGCCAACCGGCGTAGCCCGCCGTAACCAAGAGCACAAAATAGGTGATCTCGGGATGCCCTGCCAGGGTCTGCAAGCCCAAAACTATCGCCCCCAACAGTGCCCAGGGGAGCATTGTTCGCCGTGGCGAGGATGACGCTGGGTTGAGCCACAGAGATCGGCGCGTTACGGTACACTCCACCATCGCCAGAAGCAGGGGCAGCCAGGAAGCGGCAGCAATGATCATAGGATGGACCACCGACACCACCATGAACCCACTAAGTTGAAAGGTGATGCCCGCTACCAATGCGCCCAGGCGGCCCATATGAAGCGTCCGACCAAAAATATACATCCAGACACCCGCCAGCCCCAACTGTACCACGGTGAAGACACCAAAGGCCCTGGGAAGCGGTAGGATGAAGAAGAGCCAGGTCAAAGGATAGAGTGCTGAGTGCTGACCATTAGCCAGGAACGGGTGACCAGAGAAGAGATAGGGGTCCCACAATGGCAGCGTGCGGGACTCTAGAGCCTCGAGCAAGAACTGCTTCCAAGCGTAGTTCTGAAGAACTAGATCGGCCAAGAGAGGATTCTGAACCTGGGTTACATCGACCGCAGATCCCTCCGCAGCCGTACGGTAGGGTTCGAAGAGATAGAGCGCATCAGCCGGCAGAAGCGTCCTGCTGCCCAGAGAAACCGAGGCAAATAGCAGCAAGGGCAAAAGCAACAGAAGCCCTACCGATATCCAATCACGCCCAAATCGTCGCATCTTTCTCTCCACCAAACCCTTTTCCGCCGGTCAGTTTCTCAGCAGGATGGGATCCACCAGATATGCGCGGACATCCTAGCACGCAATGCATAATCTTCAACAACAAAGCGGGGAGAAATGCCGCCTAGGCCGGTGAGGATACCGGAATTCGAGGCGATCGAGCTAAGTGTGACGACTCTCCCCGCTAAAGCGGGGAGCTTCTCGGGACACGCTCGGCGTTACTTCCGCCCACGTTGCGTCCCGAAGGCCCCGTCCGGGCCAGATGCAGAATATTAACCGCAGCATTT
>PWVB01000147.1 GCA_003562365.1 Anaerolineae bacterium | reverse complement strand
TTGGCGAGTCTTCTGAGGGTGTGTTGCATGCAGGAGAAATTCAGCAGGCCCAGCCCGTCCACATCTTGGCGCCGCAGTTGGCCAAAGTATTTCGACTGCTCCGTGTACGTCACACCGACGCCGCTCTCAGCGTACAGTTCTCTGCGTTGCTCAAGCGCCGCGTTGTACACGGTGCGCGACAGATCCAGCAGATGGTTCAGCGTCTTGGACTGTCTGGCGTGCGGATACAGCCGAAACTTGTATGTACGAAGCATCGCCTATCGGCCCTTCTGCGCGTCAATGTGCCGCCGCATCGTTTCTGGGGAGACGTGCCCGGCAGTGCCCCCGTAGTAGCGGCGCGTCCACAAAGACGGCAAGGGGCTCTTCAGTTCGGGAAACGCTTGGCGAAGTTGGTGACTCCTAGCTCCCTTGATGCGCTGCTCGATCTGGTTGGCCGCCCGCGGCGGAGGAAACGACGCGAACCGATGAACGTGCTCGGGTTGCACAACCAAGTCCAGTACCTCTCCAGCATTGCGCTTGACGATCTGCGGGATCAACGCCGTCAAGCGTACGCCAACGTCGCCTCCCAAGACGGGTCGGCGAAACTTGGGACACTCCACGAAGGGGTAGTTGATGTGGTACGCAGCGTGGCGAGTGCGTTTACTGTCCATAAACCAGTTACACTACGCTTTCTAGGACTATGCAAGGAGGAACGCGGCATTCCCCTCCCCGTTGAAACGGGGAGGACCCTGCCGTAAATACCTATGGATCCCGCCTGCAAGAGCGGCGGGTGAAAGGAGCTTGATCATGCTCGATGAGTTAGGTGCGCTCTTTGAGGATGAACTGGTATTCAATGGCGTCAACGCCGTGACCGGTGGCTATGGTCGACCGCCACTAACAACGCGCACGCTGGCACGGTTGATTCAGGGTTCACCGCTTCCGGAGGATTACCGCGACTTTGTGGCGCATCAGCGGCAGCTGGGCGAGTTAACCAGCGTCGAGGACCGCCTGACCCGGGTGACCGAGGGTCAACTGGTACGTCAGACTTCTGAGCAGGAGGCCCGGCTGGCGGAGCTTGCGTTTCGAGCACAAAGGCAGGCGAAATGGCCGGTGAAGCCGGGGGCGGGCGATGTGGCCCGTGTTGAGGATGTTGGGTGGGGCGTGATTTATCCGGCCGATATGCCGTCCACCCTGCGTGAAGAAATTCAGGAGGCGCTCCAGCCGCTCCTGGAGCTGCGCTGGGAGCAGGCCGGAGGCCTCTTCCGCATCTATGAAGGCGGCAGCGGCTATCGCGCTGGTGAGCGTAAGGATCAGTTCTTTGCGCGCCTCGGGGTCAGCCCGGGCCTGGTAGATCCGCTAGAGATGCCCTTCTATTTGCTAATTGTGGGTACGCCTGAGGATATCCCCTACGCGTTCCAGTATCAGCTGGATGTGATGCGTGGGGTGGGGCGATTGGACTTTGGGGACGACCTGGATGCCTATGACGCCTACGCTCGGGCCGTGGTCGCTGCGGAGAAGGGCGACGTCGTGCTGCCGCGCCGCGCTGCCTTTTTTGCGCCCTCCAACGCCGGCGATCGGGCGACCCAGATCAGCTCACGCTATCTGGCCCAGCCGCTCTACGAAAACCTGACCCACAGCTCGCTGGATTTCGAAGTGGAGCTGAGCCACGAGTGGGAACTTCAGCCGCCGTTCATCGGCGAGGGGTGGGCCACCCGCCGGCAGCTGGAACAACTGCTGGGCGGCGATCCCGATCAGCAGCCGGCGCTGTTGTTCACTGCCAGTCACGGCATCGAGTTCCCGGTGGGCCATCCGGCGCAGATCCGGCACCAAGGGGCACTGCTGTGTCAGGATTGGCCCGGTCCTGGCGGACACCTCCGCCGTGAGCACTATTTCGCCGGAGAGGACATCGCTCCTGACGCCGACCTGTCAGGGATGATGGCCTTCATGTTTGCTTGTTACAGTGCCGGTACGCCTCAGCTGGACCAATTCGCCATCCAGGCCTTCAAGGTGCGGGAGCAGATCGCGAAGCGCGGATTCACGGCAGCGCTGCCGCAGCAGCTGCTTAAGCAAGGGGCGCTGGCGGTCTTGGGGCACGTTGAGCGTGCCTGGGGCTATTCGTTTATCTCACCGCGGGGACGGCTGGAGCACCAGGCGTTTATCACGGCGATGCGGACGTTGATGAATGGCGATCCGGTCGGCGTGGCCACTGACACCAGTTTCGACATGCGCTATGCCGAGATGAGCTCCGATCTCAGCGCTGATCTCGACGAGCTACAGTGGAATGCTGACCATTTGAGCGATGAGGAGCTGGTTCATCGGTGGACCGCGACCAATGACGCGCGCAGCTACGTGGTGCTGGGAGATCCGGCAGCGCGGCTTCGCTTTGCCGCGGAGGAACCGGGTGAGGAGGAGGCCGTCGAAGAGGCCCCCGCCGAGGAGGCGCCTGTTGAAGAGGCGCCGCCGTCGATCGAGCGTCCGGATCTCGGCCCCATCGTCGGTCCGCCGGAGGAACCGCCACCGCTGGATGAGATTCTGGATGAGACGCTGGCGGAGGCAGCTGCGGAGCCCGAGATCGCCGCAGGCACGCCTGAAGAGGCTCCAACAGAGCATGGGCCAGCATCCGCAGAACCGGGGGCTGTTGTCGGCGAGCCTAGGGCTGCCGCGGTCGAGCGCGAGTCTGTATTTGAACAGCCCGAAGCATCGTCGGATGAGGCCGAGAGAGCGCCGGCGGCGCAGGGTGCCGTGAGCTGGGAGGCGCCGGTGGCCGTTGATCTGTCGCGCGAGGAGGCCGTGGTGGCCTTTGGGCTCCAGGATCAGTTTGATCGGTTACGGACGTCACTCCAGACCTTTACCGCGCAGCTCGCGGATTCGCTGGGCAGGGCGGCGGAGGACATCGTTACGCTGGACGTGCGCACCTACTCTACCAGCGATATCACCCGCGTGGCGGCAGCGCTCGACGCGCGCGAGGAGGCGGATGCCAAGCTGCGCGCCCTGACGCGCATCAGATTCGACGGCGATCTGCAGGTCTATGTGCCGGAGAAAGTCGACAGGGAGGTTTACCAAGGCCTGTGGGTGATTCACACTGCGATGGTTGAGGAGGCGCAGGACAGTCGCGCGAAGTTCCTGGCTACTATGGCGGAGCTGGCCACCCGACTTCTGGACAGTTTGCTTATCGGGTCGTGATGAGCGCGCGGTTTGTCTTCAGCGGTCTACAACTGCCGGAGGGCGAGGATCCCCTGGGGATCTGGGAGGTCCGGGGGTCACGGCTGGAGGCGTTCGCCGCTGGCGAACCCGTCCAGGGATTGGTTTGGCTCGCCGACCTCCCGGAGGATCTGCTGGAAGCTCGATCGTTGATCCGGCGTCGGCGGCGGGCGGTAGAAATCCGATGGCGCCAACTGGCGGCTGTGGAGCAGCGTTTGACCCGCCTGGCATCCGAAGAACCGCTGAGACTGACCGTAAGGGAGCGCGAGGCGGAGCTGCTTGAGGAGATCACTGCGCTGCGGCGTCCGCTGGCGACCTTCGACGCGCGGGACGAGCAACGAGGCTTCTACGACCGAATCTACCAGGAGTGCGACGCGCTCCTGACCCAGTTTCGGCAGCTGGTACAGCTCCACGCCCGGGTTGAGACGCGGGTGGGCCATCGGTCGGTCGCGGTGACGCATCTGAGCTGGTCGGGAGAGTATGAGACTACAGCGCTGGATCGGATTAGCCACGCCGATGTGCAAGTGCACCTGGAGGCCGTACGCTTGGCCCTGGCGTCGCGGCGGGCGTTGTTACGTCTGGTGGTGGTGGTGGTCTCTGGAGCATTGAAGCTGGCGCTGAAGGCGCAGATACCGGGTGGGCAGATCCTGCTCTTTCCGGCGGTTTATGCTTTTGTGCGGGACGTGCTGCGTGAGCTGGAGGCTTTCCCTGATGGTGTGCTGGTTCGTTGAGCGCGGCAGCGGCGCACACGCTGGTCTTTTCAACGCTGCATCCTACAGGATGAGGATGCGAGATGTATCGTTATCGGGACGGTTGGTTGAGCGCAGTCTAGATGAGGCCTCAGTATAGGAGGAAGGGATATGAGCGAAAGCGATCTGAAGAACGCGATTCAGAGGTTCACCCGGGATCTGGCAGACAAGGCTGAGACCTTTGTCGCCGATATCAGTACGTTGGAAATTCGAACCTTCACGATGCCCAGCACGCAGATCGGCGGCCTGACCAGTCGGGTCCTGGATCTCGAGGATCCGCAACTGGCTGAGGATCTCAAGCTGCGGGCTTACACCCGCATCGATCTTGACTGCGATACGACGATCTGTCTACCGTTGGACGATAACGATCAGATCGATCGCGCGGTCTGGGACATCCACCAGTCGATGGTGAATCAGGCCCTGAGGTCGCGGGAGACGATGCTGCGGGCGATGGGGGACTCTCTCTCCTCGGCCCTGGAGGCGCTGCAGCATCTGGCTGGATAGGGTGGGCTGGATGTCGACACTCAGTGCCTCTATGAACAACGTCGCGCTGGTGGTTCCCGATCTGTAGGCGTCTGCCCGCTATCACGGGTCGGTGTTTGGTACAATGCTCAGTGGACGTTCGACGGTGCACGAGCAGAACCTGTGCGTGGCACTTCGCTTCGACAAGGATTGAGGACGCGATCCTGGCGGCGCACATTGAGTAGCTTCAACTTGACAAGTACCGGGAATTACTTATGATAGTAGGTAGTTGATTGGTAATAGGGGCCCGTTACTTACGGGTGACTGAGGTAAGCGTGTTTCACGAGCGTTTCGATTTGACTCTTAGCTACGTCTATTATG
>PWVB01000286.1 GCA_003562365.1 Anaerolineae bacterium | reverse complement strand
GGTTTGGGAGATGACCAAAGATTAAGTGATTGTGGACGGCGAGAAAATCTACTTCGATGAAACATTTGACGAGGCGCCTGACAGGGCCGACTTTGAGAAGTGGCTGCATCGAGTAGAGGACTTGTTAGAAACACTCTTTTGCTCAAAGGTTGCCGATAAAGCTATACACGCCAGCTGAAGCCGCCGAGGAGTTAGGCCTTAGCCGTCGCTCCCTCATCCGTTACGAGGCGGATGGGCTGATTGAGCCAGTGTGCACAGCAGGAGGTCAGCGGCGCTATCCTGAATCTGAATGGCTGCGGCTATACGGGCTGGAGTCAAAAGCCAAGCAGCCGGGCGATAGAGCAGGGTCGTATAGCCGCGTTTCAACCCGCAAGCAAGCCGATGCGGGCAATTTGGAACGAGAGACTCAGCGGCTCAAGGCGTAGGCTCAGATCACTGGGTTTGACACCGTTGAGAACTACGAAGAAATTGCCAGCGGCCTAAACGAAAATCGTCGTCAGTTGCGGAAGCTGATGAAGGCTATCGTTGCGGGTGAGATTGATGTCGTGGTCGTGGGTTACAAAGATCGCCTTGCCCGTTTTGGCTATACCTATCTGGAATTGTTCTGTGAATCTCACGGGGCGCGTATTGAGGCCATTGAGGAAAAGGCTTCCGCCGATGAACACGAAGCATTGGTCAAGGATTTGATGTCGGTTGTCACTTCTTACAGCGCCCGTTTGTATAGGAGAAGCGGTGGGCGAAAGATCAAGGAAGCACTTGAGGAACAGTTACGTGGCGAAAGGACAGAGAGCCCACAAGATTAGGTTAAATCCAACCCCAGAGCAGACACAGTGGTTGCTCCAAGCATGTGGAGTGGCGCGGTTCTGTTTTAACTGGGGTCTCGAAAAGTGGCGCGAGTAATACGAAGCTGGCGAGAAGCTCTCTGCTTACAGGCTCAAGCAGCCATTCAATGCCATTCGCCGCGAACGATTCCCCAGGTCTTACGAAGTCTCGAAATGCGCTGTGGATTCTGGGGCATGGTTCAGAAACCCTGAGAGTTAGCTTGACACTTCTCTTTTCTGTGACACGCATCAATTGGTCCAGAGTATCCGCATATGTGGCCAAGATCGCCGTTTTGTGGCGTTTCCCACCACATATGGTGGATAATGCCTCATCGAGAAGTGTCAATCTAGCTTAAACCATGCCGATTCTGGCTTTAGGAATCTCGATGCTGCTTTCAGAAGCTTCTTTCGTCGTTGCAAGAACGGTGACACCCAGAAGGGGTATCCCCGCTTCAAGTCGAGGAGACGTTCCTGCGGTCGCGTCAAGTTGGATGGGCACTGGCTCAAGTTAGAAAAGCTGGACGCACCTATCAACATGGCTGAGGTGCTGAGGGTTGATGGCAAGATCAAGTCGGTCACGATGTCTGAGGACGTGGGGGCATTAGTATGCCGCTGTCAATGTGGAGGTAGAACGACCAGAGCAGGAGCATGTGCAAGAGTCGGCCGGAATAGACCTGGGAATAAAGACGCTGGCTGTTCTCTCGAAGGGCACGCAGTACGAGAATCAAGGATTGCTACGTCCAGAATTGAGAAAGCTAAAGCGCCTGAATCGCGAGCTATCCCGCCGTCAAGAGGGATGCGGCAGATGGAATCGCACCAAGCAAAAGTTGGCAAGGCTGCACCGCCGCATCACCAATCGTCGGCTAGACTACCAGCATCAGATGACCACCCCGATTGCCCGTACGTATGGGGTAATCGGCGTGGAGGACTTGAACGTAGCCGAGATGATACGCAATCACCGCCGGGCCTGGTCCATCGCAGATGCGGGGTTTGGTGAAACTCATCATCAACTGGCCTACAAAAGCGAGGGGTACGGGGGGATGCCGGTAGCGATGAACCGTTTCTTCCCGTCGTCGCGTTTGTGTCACTTTTGTGGTTGGATCAATAGTGACTTGACGCTTGCGGACAGAACTTGGGCATACGATTGCGGCGCAGTACTAGATCGAGATTTGAACGCAGCCTTGAATATCGAAAGGCAAGCGTTAAAGATGGTCACCGCAGTGGGTTCACGGAGACCTAAAACGCCCGGGGAGCGGATGTCAGACTCTTCGGAGCAATCTGCGGCGAAACGTGAAAATATGGCCGAAGAAAGGCGGCCTTCCAAACCGTGTCAGTCTAGCACAGTTTGGTAAACCAGGACTAGAATGACACTCCACAGACGCACAGCAATTAGCCTGATCGCCACCGCAGCCCTCAGCCTGTTTCTCGGCTGCCGACTTAGCGCCTTTGGCATCCGCACTGTGCAGGTCGGCCCGCTGCGCTCTGAGTCCACCACCATCGGACCACAGGGCGCTGAGCTGGTCCGCGTCACCGTCCGCATCGGCGCCGGTGAGCTAACAGTAAGGCGCGGTGACGTTGCCCTGCTAGACGCAGAGTTCACCTATAACGTGGACGAGTGGGAGCCAGAGGTCGTCTACGAGGTAACCAACGGCCAGGGCCGTCTGACCCTGCGCCAGCCCGACGTCGATCGCATCTCTCTCACAGGCCGAACTCGGTATCGCTGGGACCTTCGCTTCGGTGACGCGATTCCGCTCGACATGCGCATTGAAGCAGGCGCCGGCAATCACGAGATGAACCTCTCCGGGCTGCCCATTACCGATCTAAATGTGACGCTCGGCGCCGGTGATGCCCGGGTTGACCTCAGCAACAACCCCACGTTGAGCCGACTAGATCTCAGTATCGGCGCCGGCAGCGTCACCGTTGACCTGAGCGGGCCTCAGGATCGTAACGCTCAAGTTGAAATCCGTGGCGGTGTAGGCAGTACGACCGTTCGACTTCCCGAGGACATCGGGGTACGCGTCGACGTGACCCGCGGGATCGGAGATCTGGAGATGATCGGGCTGCGCCGCGAAGGTAACGTCTGGGTGAACCAGGCCTATGGCGAGTCCGAGGTCACAATGGAGGTGCGCATCCGCGCTGGTGTCGGTCGTATCGCCCTGGAGGCCCGAGACTAACTTTTTGCATGATTGAGATCTCCTGTAACGAAGCCTGTGATGATGTTACAAGAGCCGGTCTGGAAAGACAGCTGGCAACCTACCAGACCAAAGGCAAAGATAGGCAGGCCACGGACAGCCGATTCAGATAGCTCGATGAATGGACAAGGTAGGTTGCGTAGCTAACGCCCTGCCACCGACATACGGTAGGTGTTCTGTCCCTCCAATGGTGCAGTGCCAGCATTCACCATGACGAAATAGGTCTTCGCGTCGTTAAGCGTGCAGTCTGTGTACTTATCAGCCGAGCCGTACGTGCCAATGTGACAGGCCAGTGGGAACCCGGCAGCATCCTCGTAGATGAGAGCATCCCAGTTGGTGTCGGAGGGGAGGTCAAAGAGGTTCAGCCGGATATCTACTACGCCGGCGGGCATCCTGAGGCTGTAGTAGTCACGTTGGTCAACGGCACTGAACCTGCCGTCGCAGATGGCGCCAAGATCGACGTGCCCCCGTGATGTGACGCTGTCGGGCTCCAAATCGAAACATGTGGGTTCGCTGACAGCACCGAAGCTGCGGAGGGCCGTGGGTAGATAGACAGTGCTTGGAGCGCGTTGATAGCAGGCCCTAACTTGGATATCGTCCAGCCAGATCGCCGCCGACGGGGGAGCGCGATCGCTGAATAGGGCAAACGCAATCGCTAGTGGGCGACTGGAAAGTGCTGCCAGCAGGGCAGCATCGTCAGACTGCGTCAGTTCCCAATAACGATTGCTCCAGCTCTCAGGAGTCTCGCCAATCGGCACCATTTCAATCAGTTCGTCCAAATAGCCGTCATCCGTCAGCGTCCATAGGATCGAATAGGCGTTGTCAGCGTCATTGGTGTTTGTGTAGAGTCGACTATATTGGACTCGCAACTCGGTGAGACCCAACGGGGCAACGAATCCCTGAGCGAACATATCCACGTCGAGGGTGGCACTGATCACATCGGTATCCCGACCGGATTCGGCGGTCTCATCCATCATTACCAGTGCGTGGTAAGGCGACTGATAATAGCCAGGTCTGTTGTCATAGTAGACATTCTGTCGCAGGATCGCCCAGTATTCAATCGTACCAGTACCATCGCCTAGTTCCACAACATTCATCTCTGGATTCCTGAGCAGTTCAACGCATTCTGGAGTGTCTGGCTGCGGTGTAGGGGTGGGCATAGGCGTAGACGTAGGCGTGGGTACAGGGGTCGTGGCGGTCGTGACGATGAAGGCTGTATCGTCCACCCAGGCACGGCTGACGTTGCTATAGTCGTTCTCGAGGTATAAGCTGAAGTCCACGGCATTGCCGACGATGCCTTGCCACTCATCCTCGTCCAAGGTCAAAGCCACTCTAGTCCAAGGGATAGTTCCCACGACAGCCATATCAAGACGGGCTCCCCAGATCGGAGATCCCTCGTCTGAATCCCAGATCACTACATAAAGGTAGTCGCAACCTTCGAACGTTTCGGACGTACTGGTTCTTAACCAAAACTCGATCTGGACCTCATCCGGAGTTACAGAAGGAACCATAATTGTCTGAAAGATAAGGTCTATATCGTACGAACCAGGCCCAGAACTCAGTTCATTGCCCAAATGCGCCGACCAATTACCGGTATGCTTGACCTCGTTGGTCAGCGTGGGATCCACGTCCCCGTTACTGCCGGCAATCCAAGGCGGCCAACTCCCCGTCTCAAACCCCGGGTTCCCCAGCAGTTGGGTCGGCCCAAGCAGACTCTGGGGAGTAGCGAGTCTTGAACTGCCAGTGTGGGCGCCTTCGAGTAGACGCT
>PWVB01000268.1 GCA_003562365.1 Anaerolineae bacterium | reverse complement strand
GTGGGCCGCACCGGCTCGATGTCTTCAATGACCCGTTCGCGCTTCACGCCCTCGCCGGTCAAGAGTTCACCGCAGTCGGGACACTGTTCTCCGACCGCGATATACTCGGCGCGATCAATGCGGGTCGGACGTGACCGTCCACTTCCCACATGACCGGCTTTGCGACCTTGCTGTTGCCGCTGCGTGGGATCTTTGCGTTGGGACTTGCGACGGCGACGAGGCTTGAAGGGCGCCTGCTTGAGGGCTTTCAACTCCTCACGCAAACGCTGGTTTTTGTTACGTAAGCGTGCATTTTCCGCCCGCAGTTCTCGGACTACGGTTTCTGGACTGTTCATACGCTTGTTGTTATACCTGGGTCGGCTTAGAAAAGCATCAGATTTGTCTTAGAAACGGCTTAGAGCGTCTACTAAACGGTTACTTACATCGCTTACCACACGCGCCGGGAAACGCGGCCGGACCTGTTTAAATGCATCGAGTCATTATGTGATCGGCGGCGTCTGCATTCATCGATTGGCTAGCGATCTCCGGCGCCTTTCGAAGAAGCACATGATCAGCAGTTATGCACTGCGTAGTGTTCAAAAAACGGGGAACTCCTGAGTTCAGGCACTTGCTTGAGTACAAAGTGCCGGAAGCTGGCACTGATGTCGTTGCCGTGAACCCCGTTTATGCCTCGCAACGGTGGTCCGGGTGCGGCGAGCGTGTGAAGAAGACGCAGGGCGTTTGGGTACAGGAGTAAGGTGCTCCCCATTGTGATCCTAAGCTCGACCGCGACGTCAATGCCGCGGTCAACATCCTGCTCTCCGCAAGGACGGAGCGGTCGGGCGCTAACCTAGACGGTTGCGTGATGGATACCCGAGAAGCTCCCCGCTTTGACGGGAGAGTCCTAGTAGTTCGTCTATCGGTCGCGATTTTCGCTGACTCTCAGCTGGTCAAATGTCCAGGCTTGTGATCCTACCAAGGTCGTGTGCTGAACCGTTCTGCTGCACGGTGCCTGTTGGCGACTCCTTGCTTATACTTGGGCTACCTAACCTGAGAGGAGTCGTCGATGAGGAGTTTTCTGGCTTTAGGGATAGCTATTATTCTGACGATAGCAGTGATGGTCTTGGGCACGCTCGGCCTTACTCCAGTTGTCTCTGACGTGCGCTCAGAGGGCGAGATCCCACCCGCGGTTAGGGTTGTAGATCGCACCCAGGGATGGTATTTGTCGTCACTGGCATCTACCGAACCATGAGTGATCCTGCCGCCACCCCGCATAAGTCGTTTCCCGAATTGGGCCTGCTTGACCGCAGATCGACGTGTGGCAGCATGTCTGTCTTAGAATGTGAGAAGTGTTCGTCACGAGTGAGGAGCGGGTGTTTGCCTCGATTGCCGCTGAGGTCACTTTGCGGTAGACTGATGGCGCTTTCAAAACTTACGCGGCGCACGGGATTGCTGCGCCTGGAGGAGGGGATTTGCTGGACCATCTTTACCGCTTGGTCGATCCGCGGAACTGGGAATTTCAGATGTGGGCTGAGCAGGTCTACACGGACCAGATGCTGGCCCAGGCTGAGGCATTGCCTTTACGGCGCGACGTAGTGACACTGCTGACCTTTGTCAATGAGCACAAGGTTGTGGGAACACGTAGCACAGGCAATATGCCACTGAAACTGATCCGCCAACTAGCGCCGCTATTCGTAGTCCCGCCGGAGTTGGACGACCGAATCGGCGAACGAATCTACCCGCTCAAGAGCGAATACGATGTCTGGCCTCTTTACTTTCTCCACGCGCTGGCAGAAGTTGGCGGGCTGGTGGAGACCCTGCCTGGGCGCTTGTGGCGCATCCTCCCAAATGGCGAGAGCTTTCTTGAAACGGATTGCCTCGACCAGACATTGCATTTGCTGTTCACGTGGTGGTATCAGACGAATTGGCTTATCGCCTATCCGCTGGCCGGCTTGGGGGAAGCCCTCCCCCCAGCCTTCGAAGGGATCACGCTTCGGCGGCTTCGCGCTATGCCCGTGGGGCGCCGCATCCGGTTCGAACCTTTTGCTGATCAGCTGATCCGACGCGCTGGACTTACTTGGTCGGCGCCGCAGTCAACCGTTGCTCAGGACCTGCTACGTAGTGGGATTCGCAAGATGGTGATTCAGGTCGCTGCGGATTTTGGCATCGTGGAACTGGCAGTTAAGGAGCGCGCTCCCGGCCTGGTCCCCCGGCTCGTCGCCTTCGAGGTAACCGCGTTTGGCCGCTTGTTGCTGACCGCCCTCGACCTTCTCGGCACAGCCTGAAAGCCCACTGGATGACACGATCTGCTGGCGATCGCGTAATCTCCAAGCAGCCTTAAGGGACCCGAATTTCGCAGTCATTCCGCTCGTCGATCAAACCCATTGCGTGCGTGGCCAAAAGCGCTCAGGGCGTAGGTCAGTAAGTCACGGATCTCTGTGGCCGCCTCATCCTCGGCCCCCGATAAGCTTCTGGAGAGGCTCACGAGTTTGCGCAAGGCCCGTAGGTCCTCGAGGAGCCAGACGGTTCGCAGATCCTCATAGGCGGCCTCCATATTCGTGACGTGCGCTGTCAACCGAGCCTCAGCTGTTGCGAGATCATCCTGAGCGAGGTCGTCTATTGCATAGAACGCCACGTCGCTACTCCACAGGCTTAAGGCGTGCCGTAGGACGAGATCGGGCGGCAGTTTGCGCAGCTCTGGTCCGAGTGACAGCTGTTGATAGGTCTCGTGGTGACTACCTGATGCGATATCGACGTACCGGACCATCATGTCACCTACGGATGCCTGCTCTTCTTGAAGGGCCAGCTCGAGCACAATCCAGTAGGTCTCCCCCAGCGCCAGATCGGGCACGTAGATCTGCAGGCCGGTTTCCTCGACTTCAAAGCCAGGGCGCAGACCGAGATCGGGCTGATCGTCGAGAGACTGCGGATCGAGGGCCGCTCTCGCGATGGGTTCCTCCACTTGATCGTGACCGAAGAGATGGAGTATCGGAACCTCAGGATCGATCTCAATGTTCATACGGATGTTCTTGACCGCCAGATGGCTGCGTCGAGCGAGTTCCTTCTGAAGCTCGAGGCTCAGTGCCTCGGGATCCGCGACAGCGAGGTAGCTGCCTCCGGTTACTCCCGCCAGCGCATCTAGCTCGCGGGTGTTGGCATCGTCGCCGAAGGCCAGCGTGGAGATCCGCACCGGTAGTCCCCGGGCGGCCTCGACTGTATTCTTGCGGATGTCGATCCACTCGGTCACCCCTTGGGTGGGGTTGCCGTCGGAGAAGAGATAGACATAGCTGATGGTTGTCTCATCGGCAACCCGACCAATCTCCTCCAAGCCCGCTAACAAGCCCTGATTGAGGTCCGTCCATCCACGCGCGATGAGCTGGTTGACGGCGCGGTCGAAGGTATTGGATGAAATATCCTGTTTCCGTGTCGCAGGCAGAATGACCCGTGCCTGGGAGTCAAAGGCAACGATACCGAGAGCATCCTGAGGTTGCAGCTCGGCGAAGAGTGCGCGCATTGCTTCTCTAACACTGCTGATCTTTGCTCCAGCCATCGAACCGCTCGTATCGATCACGAAGACGTAGGTCGCTGCCGTTGGATCGGGCAGATCCTCCGGCCGAACGCTATCCTCCGCGGCGGTCTTTAGCGCAATCTCCAGATAGTGAGTGGCGCGAGCGTCGCGCTTCTGGCTAAGAGGTATCTTGACCAGTCCATAGCGTACAGCGATGATGCCCTCCGTTGCGCCATCTTGATCGGTTGCTGGACCTGGCACACGAACGCCGGTCAGGGGGATGAAGGGATCGAAGGTGATCTGCATATCCTCCACTGTGATTCCGTCCTCCACCGCCGACGTGATACCGCCTCCTGATGGTGGGGCAAAGTCGTTGTGACGCCGGATAAAGAGCGTATCATGTGGCAAAAAGCCACTGCGATCTACCAGTGGCAGCGGGGTTGCGGTGGAACCGGGTGGCGCCGTAGGGGGTGGGGTGCTTGGTGTGGGAGTCGGTGCGAGCGTTGCAGGCGCAGTGGTTGGTGTGGGCGTCAGTGCTTCAACTGGCGTTGCCGATGGCTCAAGGGTCGGCACAGGAGATCGTGCGATTGGGCGCGTGGCGGTTGGCGAGGGAGTCACTGTCGCTGGAGCAGCCACCGGGGCTGGAGCAGGTGCGGGTAGCACCGTCAGAATCGCATACATAGCCAATACAGCGGCGGCTACGATCAGCAAGATGAGCAGCAAGGCAATATCTAGGGTCCTGGTTTTCATGTCTACCTTCTTGCGGCTAAAAGCCGGCTAGTGCATCATCTCCTCTGAGAGCATTCTGGATCTATGCCCCTGATCTCACCCGGAGGGCGGTTGACCTAAGGACAACGTTACCATGTCCTCATGGACATATATTGTACCTCAGTCTTCCGAGAGCATCCACTCACTTGCCAATGAGCTAATGGTGTAATGGCTGGGCATTGAACGGCGTATGGGAAAGCTGCGGCACGGGCTCCTGAGAACGGTGCGATGGACTGTTTCGATGGATCTAGAGTTCCCGGCCGCGCCGCTTCGTTGCGTAGAGCTGCTCGGATGCGTTTCAGCCCCGAAACTCCAAATACGTTGTACTATGCTCCAGCCAATCCTTCCCTTGACACCGAATGGATTTGTGGGTATGATGGAATCGATTTCATACGAGGACGACATCGACGGGAGCTTGCCATTATGCCGACGATCTATTATGTGGCCAAGCACGCTGGGGTGGCACCGGCGACTGTGTCACGAGTGATTAATGATTCCGGTTACGTGGCTGGAGAGACCCGCGAGCGGGTGGAGCGCGCGATTGCAGCACTGGGTTACGCCCCTAATCGACTGGCTCAAGGCCTGCGATCCAAACAGACACAGACGCTTGGTCTCATTCTGACTGATATTACTAACCCCTTTTGGACGACTGTGGCGCGTGGGGTGGAGGACGCGGCCAGCAAAGCTGGGTTCAGCGTGGTCTTGTGTAACACAGACGAGTCGCAGGCCAAACAAGACCAGTATGCGCGCCTGTTGTTGCAGAAGCAGGTTGACGGCTTCGTCCTGGTTCCTGCGTGCAACGATGCCGAAACGGTGACAAGGATTCGCGAACGTGGCGTGCCGTTGGTGGTGTTTGATCGACGCGTGCCCATTCCGGTCGATACGGTGCGTGGTGATTCAGAGGGTGGGGCTCATTCACTCGTTCGCCACCTGCTGGCTCAGGGGCACCGGCGGATAGCGGTGCTGGGCGGCGCTCGTGAGGTTTCCACGGCAACGGATCGCGTAGCAGGCTATCGTCGAGCAATGGGCGAAGCTGGGCTGACTGTAGATCCGGCGCTGATCCTCTATCGCGATTTCACACTAGCGGCGGGGGACGAGATGGCATCTTTAGTCCTCGCGCTGGACCCCGCGCCAACGGCGCTATTTGCCGTCAACAACTTCATCGCCATCGGTGCCCTGCGGGCACTGCGCGACGCTGGGGTGCGCGTCCCGGAAGATGTCGCCATGGTTGCGTTTGATGATCTTCCTCAGGCAATGGTCGTCGAACCCTTTCTCACCGTGGCGGCTCAGCCAGCCTATCAGATGGGACACCAGGCAACCGAGCTGCTATTGGCGCGACTGGCGGGTGATAAATCCGACAAAATCCTGGAGATCATTCTGCCGGCACAGCTGGTAGTCCGTCGCTCTAGCAGCCACAAGGTCGGGCCATCGCTCAACCCGTTTGTGAAAGACGTGGAACTCAGCCATCAGAACTAGGAGAAACGTGCTATGCACCCCTATGAAGCGAATTGGAAGTCTCTTGAGGCTTACACAGTACCTTCTTGGTTCAAGGATGCTAAACTCGGCATCTTCATCCACTGGGGGGTCTATGCCGTCCCCGCCTTCCGAAATGAATGGTATCCTCGCAACATGTACATTGAGGGTAGCCCTGAGTATGCACACCATCGGGAGGCCTGGGGGCCGCAGAAGGCGTTTGGGTACAAAGACTTCATCCCAATGTTCACAGCTGACAAATGGGATCCAGTGGCCTGGACGACGCTATTCAAGTCTGCTGGGGCGAAGTATGTGGTGCCGGTGGCAGAGCATCACGATGGCTTCCCTATGTATGATTGTGCTTTCACCAACTACAATGCAGCGAGGATGGGGCCGTGTCGCGATGTCGTTGCTGAACTGGAGGTGGCGGTGCGCCAGGCCGGTCTGAAGTTTGGTGTGTCATCGCACCGAGCCTTCAATGCACGGTATTATACTTTTTCTGAACAGTTCGATACGAGCAATCCTGATAACCACAAGCTCTACGGAATCCCGCGTAGGCCCGAGGAACCGGTTACCTACAGCTTCGTCCTGGATTGGTATGGGCGTACTCAGGAGTTAGTGCGGCGGTTCTCACCGGACGTGCTGTGGTTTGACTTTGGCTGGCATCGGGATGAATTTGAGCCGTGGCGCCCACGCGTGGTGGCCGATTACTACAACCACGCTCTGGCCCACGGTTATGAACCGGTACTACAGTACAAGGATAAGATCCCTGAGGATGTAGCTGTTCTGGATATCGAGCGCGGCAAACTCGATACCATTCGAGATCATTATTGGCAGACTGATACCTCGGTCAGTTTTAAGTCATGGTGCTACATTGAGGATGACGAGTTGAAGAGCGCCACGGCGCTGATTCACGATCTGGTGGACATCGTAAGCAAAAACGGCAACCTGCTGCTCAACGTTGGCCCGAAGCCTGACGGGACTCTTCCTCAAGCAGTGGAGGAGCTTCTGCGTGCGATCGGGGCTTGGCTCGAGATCAACGGCGAGGCGATCTATGCAACCCGGCCCTGGAAGGTCTACGGAGAAGGTCCGACTGGTGTGCCCAAAGCTTTCCGTGAGCACGAACAGGAGGCTTTCACAGCTCAGGATGTACGCTTTACAATGCGTGATGGTGCGCTCTATGCTATCCTGATGGGATGGCCTGGGGGCCAGGCGACTTTCGGGGTGTTAGCTGAAGGCGGGCCGCTGGCAGCCAGCCGCGTTGCCGGAGTGAAGTTGCTCGGTACCGAGACTGATCTGCGTTGGTCTCAAGATCGTGGTGGGATGACGGTAGAGCTTCCCGACCAGCCGCCTTGCGATCACGCCTACGTGGTCAAGATCTCGATTGACAATTAAAGGAGGAAGCTGGGTAATGCATAGTCGAAGCCAAGCAGAGGAAGGCGTCCGCTCCACGGCGGCGACGACACTTGACAAGGATGATCTGATTGTCATCACAGGCGCAGGCGGTTTTATTGCAGGGGCGTTGACGCGCTACTTCCACGAACAGGGCTTTAAGCGCTTACGGGCCGTTGACAAGAAGCCCTTGCCTGCCTGGTACCAGCGCGTACCGGGTGTTGAGAATCTGAGTATGGATCTGAGCGATCCTGAGGCCTGCACCAGAGCGGTGGCGGGCGCCCGCGAGGTTTACAATCTGGCAGCGGATATGGGGGGAATGGGGTTCATCGAGCGTTTCCGCATTGAATGCCTGCGCAGCGTCCTGATCAACACACATATGATTGAGGCTGCCTATCGCGCTGGGGTTGAACGTTTCTTTTTCTCCTCATCGGCCTGTGCCTACAACGTCGAGCTGCAGAAGGACCCCGACGTGCGAGCGCTAAAGGAGTCAGACGCCTACCCGGCGATGGCGGAGCGCGGCTATGGCTGGGAGAAGTTGATGTCGGAGATGTTCTGTGAAGAGTATTGGTCCGAGCGTGGGCTCAAGACCTATATCGCGCGCTTCCATAACGTCTATGGCCCTTACGGCACTTGGGATGGCGGGCGAGAGAAGGCACCGGCGGCGCTTTCGCGGAAGGTCATCGAGGCGCAGGATAGTGGTGATCTGGAGATCACGATTTGGGGTGACGGCACTCAGACGCGAAGTTTCATGTATATCGATGACTGCGTTCTGGGCGTCGATATGATTATGCACTGCGACGATCTCATTGCTACGCCCATCAACCTAGGGTCGAGCGATCTCATATCCATCAATGATCTGGTCAGTTTGATCGAAGACATCGCCAGTGTGGTGTTGACCCGTCATTATGATTTGGACGCGCCGCGCGGTGTTGCTGGACGCAACAGCGACAATACCTTCATCCTGGATGTGCTTGGCTGGGAGCCTGACACGCCGTTACGCCAGGGCCTAGCGCAGACGTACGCTTGGATAGAGCAGCAGTATGCTGACCGCAAAGCGGGTAGGCCCACTCCGGCAGGAACCGCGACCGCTTCCCCGCTGGCTCACTAGCCATGGCGCGATTAGACAACCACGAAGGATCAACGATGAGCATCGATGTAGGAGCCACCTCAGGCCCAGTGGCGCCGGCGGATCAGAGCGACGGGAGCATCGCCGAAGTCATCGGCACGCTTCCCTATAGAATGGCTTTTGCCGGTGGCTGGATCGATCAACCTTTCGTGTCACGTCACAATCCTGAGGCTCCTGGCTCGATGGTGGTGGTGGCCATCGAGCCAACCTTGCGGTTTATGGATCGGGCCGGTATGGGGACGAGCACGCGTCGAATTGCTGCACAGATATGGAATGGGCGGCTTCCGGAGGTAGCGTGCAGTGATACCGAACGGCGTATGGCGTTGGTCCGTGAGCTGTACGAGGCCGAAAACCAAGGGGAGCCAGAGCCATCAGGGTCTCAGGACATGATAGGCCTCATCTACCCCGGCGTGAACCGTCTGGACTACGATTACGAGCACGACGGTGGGTACTTCCCGGTGCACGTGGAATCGAATAACGATCCGGAAGTTGCCCGCTGGTTGGAGCACGTGATATATGTGGTGCCGGTAGGGCAACGTCCCCCAGGCTACAATCCTTTGGGAATCCAGAACCTGGATCCTTGTTGGGTACAACGTCTGGGGCAGTCGGGTAAGGACTGCTATCAGGCTATCCTCGCGCGTGATGTGAAAGGTCTCGGGGCGGCGATGATTGCCTGTACCGACTGCTGGGCGGCGCTGTTACCACACACGCTCGAGCATCCAACACTCAATATCGACCTGCGAGTGTTGCTTCGCCACTACGAACGCCGTTATGCTGGGGCGATGTATTCTGGATGCGGTGGCGGCTACATCTACGTGGTGTCTGAGACGCCGGTGCCCGGTGGCTTTCAGGTGCGAGTGCGCACGACGTCGCGTCACTGAGAATCACGGTTGTCGGGGAAGGTACGATCGATATGAGAGCGAAAGTGGTGGTATCGGGGCACTTCGATGATCTACGGTCGCGACACGTGCGGTTTCTGGAGGCAGCTGCGAATCTTGGGGATCTGCACCTACTGATTTGGTCTGATGCGGTCGTCAAGGCTTTGATCGGGAGGCCACCCAAGTTCCCCGAGGCGGAGCGCACCTACCTAATGCAGGCGATACGCTTTGTGTCCCGTCTCTCCGTGGTAAGAAAGCTATCATCAGCGGATAGGTTACCGGCGCTGCCGGGACCGCCGCCCGATATCTGGGCTGTGGATCCAGATAGTGACACTGCGGCGAAGCGGTCCTTCTGCGAGGCGCGACGACTTGGCTATCGGGCGCTGTCGGCGGAAGAGATAGCTGGATTTCCCGTCTCGTCAGATAGGACCTGGGAGCTGCCGACTGAGAGAAGAAAAGCCATCGTGACCGGCTGTTACGATTGGCTACATTCAGGCCACGTCCGCTTTTTTGAGGAGGCCTCCGAGTATGGTGATCTCTACGTTGCTGTGGGCAACGATGTCAACGTCAGAGCTCTAAAGGGGCGTGGCCATCCCCTGTTGCCGGAGGCAGAGCGCCGATATATGGTGCAGTCGATCCGATACGTGAAGCAAGCCGTGATCACCAAGGGTATGGGATGGATGGACGCTGCGCCGAACGTTGCAGAAATTCGTCCTGATCTCTATATCGTTAACGAGGACGGTGATCGACCTGAGAAGCGGGCTTTCTGTCGCGACCACGGCCTCACCTATGTGGTCCTTAGCCGGGAACCGAAGGAAGGCCTGGTGCGACGGTCAAGCACCGACCTCCGTGGTTTCTGAGCATTTGTGTTTCTGTAGGTCGTCAAGTATCATTAGCTTGCAGGGTTTACACTGCTCATCCTCAGCAGCGGACCCTCCACTCGGTCTTGCGGCTTTGTCGTAGGTGTTTAGACACCTATCGACGGGTCGTCTAGCGGTGAGGCTGGATGACAGTGACTGTCGGTCGGAATCTCCGGACTGAGAGCTGCACCGCGTCGAAACACGGTGTTTGTCGCGGTGCAGCGATTGCTGCATCGGTGATGCCCGAATCCGTGGGCCGCAAGATTCGACCGCAACTGCGGTCTCCCTCGGGCAGACTGTTGTTGCTCTATCTCCGATGTGGCCGATGTACTACTTTTCCTTCTGAGTTCTACCGCTGGACGCAAGCGTCTAGCCAACGCGCGGCTAGGGCAAGAGGTGTGCTTTGGGGATGCTGACGCCCGACACGACACTTCAACAGCGCTATCAGATCGTGCACAGAATCGGCGGCGGTGGCATGGGCACGGTTTACCTTGCCACAGACAACCGACTGCCCGGACGAAGATGTGCCATCAAGGAGATGTCGCCGGCGGCGCTGGCTCCTCAGGATCGCGTATGGTCAGTGGAGGTTTTCCGTCAGGAGGCGCAGCTGTTAGCCCACCTCCGTCATCCAGGTTTAACCGCGGTGACTGACTTCTTTGATGAGGGCGGCAACTGGTATCTGGTGATGGACTACGTCGAGGGTGGGACACTGGCGGCGCGTTTAGCGCAGATGCCAGGGGGCCGCTTCCCCCTCAGAGAGGCGCTGCGGGTGATGCAGCAGCTCTGTGAGGTGCTCAGCTACTTACATTCACAGCCGAACCAGGTCATCTTCCGAGATCTGAAGCCGAGCAACGTGATTTGCACGCCTGAGGGTCAGATCAAGTTGATCGACTTTGGTATCGCTCGCTTCTTCAAGCCCGGGAAGGTGCAGGACACCGCGTTTATGGGAACCCCCGGCTATGCGGCTCCAGAACAGTACGGCGGTATGGGGCAGAGCGATCCCCGGACGGACATCTATAGCCTTGGGGTCTTGCTGATGCAGATGGTAACCGGTCACGATCCCAGCGCGGCTGTCAGCCCTTTCCCGGTTCCAGGGCCCACGACAGTCATGCCCACGCTGCCCTCGGGGGTCGCTAATGTCATCGAGCGGGCTACACAGATGCGACCTGAGCTGCGCTATGCTACGGTTGCCGAGCTGCAGGCGGCGCTCTTTACCTTACCAGATCGCTTAACGACCGCCCAGCATGGGACTCAGGTGATGCCCCAGCCTGCTTTGCCGCCATCTGTATCGGTGGTGCGTGCCGGTTTGCCTTCTTTGGGGGTCTGGATCGGTCTCGGCCTCGCAGTTATGCTTCTGCTGTTATGTGGCGGTGCAGGTATTCTGTCGATTTCGCAGGGTCTGATACCGCTTGATCTCCCTGGGGGCAGCCTGATACAGGGCTTTGCGCTTGAGAGTGACGTAAGTGGAACGACGGCGGCGCTGGTGGTGCAGCCTACGGATACAGTCGCGCCAACGTCACAGCCGACCAGTTCTGCTAGCTTGAGTGATGTCCCGATCACTATCGCCCCATCGACATCGATCAACCCGTCCACGGCTACGCTGGTACCCACTCCTTCATCCCCTCCCCGTCCGGTTCAGCTGGCTTTTGTTAAGGGTAGCGTTGCGAATACTGATGTTTTCGTCGCAGACGCCGATGGTGGCAATCAGCGGTGTGTTGCCTGCAGCGCATGCGATGAGGCAGAACCATCTTGGTCTCCGGATGGGCGATGGATCGTGTACCATTCCAACTGTGCTGGTAGCTACGACATCTGGGTTGTGGGGGTGGACGGAGGGAGTTCAGAGCGGCTGACGCACACTGATGATCTGGATGAGCGAGAACCATCTTGGTCTCCGGATGGGCAGCAGATTGTCTATCGGGCCAGTCCGCTCAACGCCGGACGCAATGAGGATGGTGACCTTTATGTGATGGACTATTATGAGGATCATACGTACAGTCTCGGCATCCGTGGACGTGCTCCGGTTTGGTCGCCCGATGGACGTCATTTGGCTTTCATGTCGGAGCGCGACGGCAGCTGGCAGATCTACCTGTATGGCCTTGGCGACGGCGGGACCCGCAAGATTACTAGCTGCACGGCTAACTGTCGCTGGCCGGCCTGGTCACCCGATGGACGATCTGTGATCTACCATGCGACGACCGGCCCTGGCAGCGTCACGGCAGACACAGTATGGATCATGCCGCTGAGTGGTGGCGAGCCGATCAGCCTCCTCAGTGGCGCGCACCCTGGGCGTCCCAGTTGGTCGGCTGCCGGTCTGATTGCGATGAATTCCGACAACGGTATTGAGCGTGTGACTGAAGATGGGCGCGACCGTCGTGTGTTGATCGACGGACAGGAACACTGGGCGCCCACCTGGTCCAGATAAGCTGATAGCTCGCTTGGAGCAGGAGATTGCTGCGATGAAAGGTGCCTCGAAGAGAGAGATCACCCTGGGGTTGCTAATCGGCCTGGGAATCGGTATTACGGCTCTGATCTTGGCTCTGTTGCTGGCAGGTCCCAGTGCGCAGGATGCGGAAAAACCGCCTGTGCCGACTCTAGAGATGGACACGCCGATGGTCACGCCTCTGGTGGCCGGTCCGGCAACGATGCCGACGGTGTCACTGGACCCCTCGGGCGATGCAACGTCTGTGCTTCTTGTCACGCCTATGACCGTTGAGGCGCTCTCCGTGAGTGAGGTGATCACTCACGTTGTTGAAACTGGCGAGGTGCTGGGCAGCATCGCACTCATGTATGGTGTCTCGATGCCGGCGCTGATCGAAGCCAATGAGATCGAGAATCCAGACTTCATCCGAGCGGGCGATGTGCTCGTTATTCCAATCGTCGATGAGGAAAAGCCGGCATCCGAGGAACCTGAGGATCAAGGGGATGCTGAGGCTGCGGAAGTTCCCACTGCCTCGCCCTCGCCGAACCTCGTAGCCAGGGATCTGGTTCTGGGAGTCGATCTGCCGTCGCTGGCTGATCACTATCCGGCTGTGCTGGAAGGTAACCTGGCAGCGGCCTATCCCAGTCGACGCGAGGCGGAGCGCTTGGTGATGCACTATAGACCGGGAACTCATCCCGAAGATGATGTGGTCGGCCTCATGACTATGCTAACCTCTGCACTTGAACACGTCGAAACGGTCCTGGATGAACGGATTGGGGAGAGTTTTGACGTCTATGTGGCCGGTACCCCTTTCGGACCTCCCAATCAAGCCTTGCGGGGGCGTAGTTTCTCCGCCGCGCGTCGGTTCTTCTTTCTCCACGACGGAACTGGCAATGACGCCGATCAGCGCTACATCGCAACCTACGAGATGACTCATCTCTTCACGTGGAATGTCTTTGGGCGACCGGCCTCAGCGATGCTCAGTGAGGGTGTAGCTGTCTACGTTGGAATGGCAGCAATCGCTGACGCCGCTCACATACCGCTTGATGTATTCTGCTTGGTCTGCGATAGGGCTGGACAGCTTCCGAGTGTAGCCTCCTCGCTGCGATTCGAGGGGCACATCCGCCACCTCGTCAACTATTACGCGGCTGGTTGCTTTGTTCAGTATCTTGTTGAAACCTACGGTCCAGAGAAGTTTGGTCAAATTTACCCGAGCAACAACTATGTGGGGGTTTACGGTAAGCCGCTCGGCACCCTGGAAGCGGAATGGCGTGCTGCGTTGACTGCGGACGCTCCTGACGATCTTCCGGACTCCGAAGAGCTATTTGCAGCGCTTGATGGTGTCAGCGGAGCCTATGAGAGGCTCTTCAAGGAATTCACGGGAAGTGAGCCGGAATGGGCGGCCTATGCTGACATCGATGCTGCCCGTATTGCCCTGCTGGAAGGACGTTTTGCCACGGTAACGTTGTATCTGAGTCTGGCCGAGCGCCTCCTAGTAGCGGGGGACTGAGCGCAGCCGTCGGCGCCTTGAGGCAGAGGAGTGGTGCTATGCGATGTCCGAAGTGTAACGCTGAGAACCGATATGGAGCCAGGTTCTGTGGGCGCTGTGGGCACCCCATAGCGGTGGCAGCGGAAACACGGTTGCATCAGATCCAGGATTGTCCCATCTGTGGTGGTAGCGTAAAGAGCGGGGCGCGCTTTTGCCCACAGTGCGGCGCTGATTTGCGAGCGTCTCGTCCATTGAAGACGCCACCACCGTCGCCGCCGATGGGCGCACCCGAACCGCGCGCGCCCGTTTCCCGTCAGTCCGAACAAGGGAAACTCGCTGTGTGGTGGCTTGGACTATTGGCGGCCCTATTGGTGACCTTTGTCACTGGCTGTCTTTTTCTTGGCATCGTTGCGGGGCCAGCTCTGGGCCGGCCTATTCTCCCACAGCCGGCTGCCGATCCAGCGCGTCAGGATATCACAATCCTGGTGGAGGAAGCTTACATCGCCGCTATGCTCGGTGAGGCTCTGCCTCACGGGCCTGATAGTGAAATGACGGTGGACGTGCGAGCCGGCAATCAGATCCTGGTGACCGCGGGCTTTGATTTGGTATTCTTTAAGTTAGATGTCGTCGTTGATACGCGGATCACGACGGAAGCAGGCAGGATTCGGATTGCAGTGATGGCGATTGAGACCGGCGGACAGGACATTCTGTCGCTTATCGGCATTGATCGTGTGGAGTTTGGAGACCGCATCACGGGCGCGATCCAGCAGGGGCTGGAAAACGAACTGGGTGGCGAGGCACGTTTACTGGACATCACGACCGATGAGTCGCGCGTCATCTTGCGGGCGAGGTGGGACTAAGATGAGGCGAGCCAGTGAAGGGCTGAATAACAGCTCCATAGCCAGGATTCTGACGGCCGTGGCAATTGGTAGCGTGCTGGGGCTGATCGTCGGTGTTGGGATTTCAGGCGGACTGCTTGTGCTTCTATCGGTAGACCCGCATAGTTTACCAGCGGTGAGCCCACCGGCAGCCTATGATATCGAGGTCGTCGTCGAGGAAACATATATCAACCGCATTATGGTCCAAAGCGCCAACGAGATGGATGGGGCGATGTCGATCACGGCCGGCCGTATGGACCTGCGGCCCGGTGCGTTGGCTGGCTTTGTGGTCGAGATCGAGGTCGGTCCACTGCGACCCGTTATCGAGGGGACGGTAGGATTCCGAGCGACCGAAGACGGCAGCAGCATCGAGGTGGCCCTGCTAGATGCCAGGATGGGTCGAATGAATCTCAACCGCCTGGTGCCTGCTGACGCGCTGGCGACGGTGAACATAGACATCAAACGGCTGCTGGTAGACAGGGTGGGATCTCAGGGGTTGCACGTCGCGGGAGTTGAGAGCGATAACCACACATTGCGCCTCTACTTGAGTCGTGAGCTCTAGTCCATCGCGCGTGTTTGGAGGGGAGGATGATGAGCCTGCCTCGCTGTTCGGTATGTGGTGCTGAGAACCGGGCGGGCGCTCGTTTCTGCATCCGATGCGGCGGTGCTCTGCCGACGGAGTCGGTGGTCGAAGCCGCGCCTGCGGAGGCGGCTACAACAGCTGTGTCGCTTGCGGACAGTTGTTCTAAGTGTGGGGTGCCGTTACGACCCGGGTCTCGATTCTGTCCGGCGTGCGGCCATCCAATCGACGGCCCATCACATGCCTCAAACCGGACACCAACCGAGCGGCGGTTGGCTGTGCGGTGGCCCGGCGGCCAAACCGAGCATCATGCGCTAAAGGCGCCAAAGATCGCGGTGGGCCGTGCTACCGACAACGACATCGTCCTCTCTTTTGCCACGGTCTCTGCGCATCATCTGCGTCTCGACGTGCTCGGAGACGAGGTTCAGGTGACCGATTTGCACAGCACGAACGGCACGCTTCTGAGAGGCCGAAAAATACAGCCCGGGATCCCGCAGGTCTGGCGGGGAGGCGAGACCTTACGGGTGGGTGACCTGCGAGGTAACTCGATCAGCATGGTCTTGGAGAGCGGCGGAGCCCCGTCGCTGCACACCTACCCGCTGGGTATGTACCGCCTGGGACAAGCGTCGCAGGTCCTGATTGGACGGGATCCCGCTTGTCAGATCTCATTGGACCATCCCACCGTCTCCCGCCGCCACGCCGAGATTGAACGCCTCGGTAGCGAGCACCAAATCCGAGACCTGGGGAGCGTCAACGGTACATTTGTCAATGGTGAACGCGTGACTGATCACAAGCGTCTGCAGATGGGTGATGTAGTGCAGATCGGGCCCTATAAGCTGGTCTATGATGGTCACGCCGGACGGCTTTCTACCTCGGTGAGCCAAGGTCACCGTTTAGATGCCATTGGCTTGGGTACGCAGGTCTCGGGGGGCCGGATGATACTGGAAGACATCTCTGTTTCGGTGCAGGGCGGGGAATTTGCGGCACTGGTGGGGGGCAGTGGCGCCGGGAAAAGCACCTTGCTGAAGGCGATGAACGGCTTTCATCCCGCCACTCACGGTCGGATGCTGATCGACGGCGAGCCTCTCTATCCTAACTTGGCCGCGTACCGTACCCTAATGGGCTATGTCCCGCAGGATGATATCATCCACAAGACACTGCCGGTTCGAAAGGCGCTCTGGTATGCCGCCAAGTTGCGGTTGCCGGACGCGACGCTGGCTGAGATTGAGCGGCGGATCAACGCTGTTCTAGAGATGGTGGAGTTGACGGCTCATCAGGACAAACCTGTGCGAGTGCTGAGCGGAGGACAACGTAAGCGGGTCAGTATTGCGGTCGAACTGCTCGCTGAGCCGGATCTGCTCTTTCTTGATGAACCCACCTCCGGCCTTGATCCAGGCTTGGAGAAGAAGATGATGTACGATCTGAACCGTTTGGCAGACCAAGGTCGAACCATCGTTCTTGTCACCCACGCGACGGCCAACATCGAGCAGTGCGATCACGTGGCGTTTCTGGTGCAGGGCAATCTTGCATATTACGGACCCCCACAGGAGGCTATGACCTTCTTC
>PWVB01000129.1 GCA_003562365.1 Anaerolineae bacterium | reverse complement strand
TCGCGGACGAGCGCTTGCCGTCGTTAAGGAGAGTCTTCTTTGTTACCCTGGCTGGGTGAGTATCTGACAGGCTTTTTCGGGCCTTTCCGGCTCTTCACCTCCTACATATTTCTTGCGAGTACCGGCGCTGCCCTTGCTGCAGTGGGGACCTGGTTCTTCCTGCCCAAGCTTTGGAACAAGCTTCCCCGAGATCAGGGGCGTATGCACGCCATCAACGCTGAGCAGTCACAAGGCAAACCCGTCGGAGCGGGGATCGTGTTCATTCCCATCTTTGCCGCTGTGGCTTTTCTAATCAGCCCATTCGACTGGCGCCTCACCATGGCCGTAACCGCCTTGATTCTCTCAATGCTGGAGGGCTATCTGGACGACCGCAGCCACGGTTTGAGTGAGTATCTGCTTGGGACACTCGATCTCTTCGTATCTCTGGTTGGTGCCATTGCCCTGTGCGGTCTACACACCTATGTACTCTGGCTGCCCTTGATTAAGTCCACGCTGACGCTCTCCCCCTGGATCTTTATTCCGCTTACCACGCTGGTGCTCTGGCTGATGATCAATGCAACCAACTGCACTGACGGCGTCGACGGACTCTCCGCCAGCCTTTCAATCCTGGCCTTCATCTATCTAGGAGGTATTCTCTACGGTGTGGTCGGCCATCAGGACATTGCCAGCCACCTCTTGGTCCCTCACTACGTAGATGGCGCCAGCTGGGCACTTTTGGCCTTTGTGATGGTTGGGTGCCTTGCCGGCTATCTATGGCACAATAGCCTGCCGAGTGCGGTGCTAATGGGCGATGCCGGATCGCGCCCGATGGGCCTGTTGCTCGGTCTGCTGGTTATGGCATCCGGCAATCCTTTTCTGATCTTTATCGTAACCGGTGTGGTGCTGATCAACGGCGCGACCGGCCTCCTCAAAGTTAGCCTTCTACGCTTCTTCAACATCAGCATCTTTAGAGCCGTGCGCTATCCTCTTCACGACCACGTACGGCATACCCTGGGATGGTCGAACACCCAGGTGCTGGTGCGCTTTGTGCTGCTCCAAGCTATCGGCACGCCGATTCTCCTCGTCCTGCTCTTCAAGGTGCGTTAGGCAACGATATGCGGCTTTCAAATCAAGCTCGGCGCACCTCTGATCAAGGGTCGGCGTAAAGTAGATCACGTACGATGCCCAGCAGAAAACGAGGACACAGCAAGATCGTCGTCGTGGGATCTGGAGTCGCCGGGCTCACTGCTGCAGCCAGCCTTGCGCGCGCCGGGCATACTGTTACCGTCTATGAGCAGTTCTCCGAGATCGGGGGCGTCACAGCCACACTGAATCGAGATGGGTTCAGCTGGGACCTCGGCCCGACGCTCCTGGAAGGATTCGCGCCCGACGAGCGCGGCGGCCGGGTGCTTAAGGACCTCGGGATCGCCGATCGCATCGCCTTCGAAGAGGCTTCCCGCAGCTACCGGTTTCCGGACTTCGAGCTATCCAGGCCGACTGCGTACGGCGGGCCCCATTGGCGCCGTGAATACCTGAAGCAGTTGTTTCCCGCAGAACGCGACGGCATCGACAGCTACTATCGATTCTACAACCGTGTTATGTCCTACTTCGCCCTCAATCTGCGCGCCGAACTGGCACGCGGCCCAGCAAAAGCAGCAACAAGACTGCGGCTGTGGATGATCCGTAATCGAATCAAGGACCGGCGAAATTGGTCAGCCCAGAAACTAATGGCGCACTTCTTTGTCGACTCCCGACTCAAAGCCGTCTTCACCTCTCCGCTCACAGATTTGACCGTCCGCCCCAGCCAGTTCCCAGCCCTGGGGATTCCCATCCTCAATGCCGAGAACAGCTTTGACCATCGCATTCCCAGGAGGCTGTCTGGTATAGGAAGACGTCCCAGCTACCGCTTCGTCCTTGGTGGATGTAGCTCCCTCGTGAACGCCATCGCCGACTGCCTGCGACAACACGGCGGACGGATCTACACCAATGCTACCGTCCAAAGAATTCTCATCACTGGAGACCGTGCTACTGGCGTGCAACTCGCCGGAGGTCACCAGGAACCAGCCGATATCGTCATCGCCACCGGCGGCGCCCGCGAGACCTTCTTCGAGTTGGTTGGCCGAGCTTATTTGCCCGCGGACTTGGCTTTTCAGGTCGACGAACTACGGCTGATGGAGTCGGTGTTAATGGTGCATCTGGGTGTGGATTATGACCCCACAAGCTACCAACCCGATGCTCTTACCCACTACTACGGCACATACGATGTTGAGGGTAGCATTTCAGCTTGCCTCAGCGGTGACTACCACGAGGGACGCAACGACTTTGTGATCTATATTCCCACAGCGCACTCGCCGGATCTGGCACCGAGCGGGCACCACGCTATCACGATCTACTCCGTCGCTCCGAATGAACTCCACACCGGAACGTGGCAGGAGCGCCGGCGCGAGCTGGCGGACAAGCTGGTGGCTCAGGCAGAAGTCGTCTTCCCTGGTCTGCGATCCCACATTGTGACCAAAGTGATCTTGACTCCAGAGGACTTCCAATCGCACACGCACCAGCATCACCACGCTCTTGGTGGTAGGGCACCGGTGATGGGGATCGACGGACCCGGATACGATACCGCCATTCAGGGCCTCTGGTTCATCGGATCGCAGAGCCGGAGCGGCGGCGGCGTCCAGAATGTGATGCTCGGCGCCCACGATGCGTCAAGGATGATCCAAGATCGTCTCAAGCACTAATCACCAGCCAAACCGACAACCATAAGGAGATTGCCATTATGCGAATGTCCCACCTCTTCAGCAACACCCTGCGCGAGGCGCCCAGCGACGCCCAGGTGACCAGCCACCAGCTCCTGTTGCGCGCCGGTTTCGTCCGCCAACACGCGGCGGGCGTCTTCAGCGCGTTACCTCTGGGCCAACGTTCGCTGACGAAGATCGAGCAGATTGTTCGCGAGGAGATGGACGCGATAGGCGGGCAGGAGATCAAGATGCCTGTCATCAACCCAGCCGAGCTTTGGCAGGAGACAGGTCGCTGGCACGCGATCGGATCCGAGCTTACTCGCTTCAAAGATCGCACCGACCGGGAGATGGTGCTGGCGATGACTCACGAGGAAGCAGTAACCGATCTGGTGCGGCAAGAGATCCACTCCTATCGCCAACTGCCCGCTCTGGTCTACCACATCCAGACGAAGTGGCGTGACGATCCGCGGCCCCGCGCCGGTCTTATTCGCGTCCGGGAATTTACGATGAAGGACAGCTACAGCTTAGATGCTGACGAAGCAGGCCTTGACCGCCAATATCGAGCCCACTACCAAGCCTATTTCAACCTCTTCCACCGCTGCGATCTCACCCCCATCGCCGTGGGGTCGGATACCGGAATGATGGGGGGATCGATGGCCCACGAGTTTATGGTGCTGACGCCCATCGGAGAGGACACCCTGATGCTCTGTGACACTTGCCATTACGCTGCCAACCGGCAGGTGGCCAAGTTCCGGAAGCCAGCAGTACCGGATGAAGCTCCTCAGCCGCTGAAGAAGATCGCCACACCGGGAATCACAACCATCGAGGACCTGGCCGCCTTTCTGGAGCAGCCAAAGTCAGCGTTGGCAAAGGCGGTCTTTATGATAGCTGAGCTGGTGCCTGCCGTCGAGCTGGCGACCCAGCGCTTTGTCTTTGCCATCGTGCGCGGTGATATGACCCTTAACGAGACCAAGCTGGCAAATGCGATCCAGGCCAGGGACCTCCGTCCGGCAACCGACGCGGAGATCCGCGCTGTCGGCGCCGAGCCCGGCTATGGTTCTCCTATCGGCATCGACGGTGAGCCGCTGATTGTGGTCGATGATGCGGTCTCCGACAGCCCCAACCTCGTCGCCGGTGCCAACGAAGCAGGCTACCACCTGCTCAACGTCAACGTCGGGCGAGACTTCGAGCCGGACTATGTGGCGGATATCGCAGCTGCCCAAGCCGAAGATGCCTGTCCAAGCTGCGGGGCGCCTTTGCGCGCCGAACGCGGCATTGAGGTGGGAAACATCTTCAAATTGGGTACCCGCTACAGTGAGTCGCTGGGAGCCACCTATGTCGACGAGGAGGGCAAGCCTCATCCTGTCGTGATGGGTTCTTACGGCATTGGCATAGGTCGGACGTTGGCATGCATAGCCGAGACCCACAACGACGAGCAGGGCCTGATCTGGCCCATCACCGTGGCCCCCTTCCACGTTCACTTACTCACCCTGGGGCCAGGGGGCAGTGAAGCACGGGGCGTTGCGGAGCGGCTCTACAGCGATCTGCAAGCCGCGGGCACTGAAGTGCTCTATGACGATCGGGATCGAAGCCCCGGTATCAAGTTCAACGATGCCGATCTAATTGGACTGCCCTTGCGCATCACTGTGGCCAGGAGAGGTTTGGCGCAGGATGCGGTTGAGTTCAAACTCCGTACAGCCCAGAAACGCGAGCTCGTGCCTCGCTCCCGAGCCGTCGCTGAGGCGCAGGTCAAGCTCGCCGAGCTCCGCGCCTCGGTTGAGTCCAGGCTGACCGAGATTCCGTTCAAAGCTCCTGCGTGACGGGGCCGCGCACACCACTTGTGCGATCGTCGGAAACTATGGTACCATAGAGGCATCAGGCAGACAAATACAACAGGGAGTTGACAACTGCTAACGAAAAACGTGCTAAATAGTTGCAACCTGTGTCAACAAATTTGACAAGACCCTAATTCTGTGTTATACTTGGAGGTGAGAAAGGGAGGTTTTGGAAGTGACCAAAGACTATGCAAGCGTAGACGGCGAGAGAATCTATTTCGATGAGTCATTTGAGGCGGAGC
>PWVB01000551.1 GCA_003562365.1 Anaerolineae bacterium | reverse complement strand
CCTCAGTCTAAACTGACACAGCCTCAATTCTACCTCGAGAGGGGCCAGAAATCAAAGCCCTACCCTACTGCCAACTCCGGTCTGATCCCACGAAGGGGCATTGCTAACTATTGCGCATTGGAGCTCAGGATGCTATAATCTCCCAACATCGCGAGCGTTGCAGCAAATTCAACCACCAGCTAGGAGGACTCTGCCATATGTCACGCCAGTGTTGGATCGTGAGTCTGTTGCTTACTGGTCTTCTGGTATTTGTCAGTTTCGGCGAGATCGTCACCGCCCACGATGTCGGCAGCCTATCGGAAAACCTGCTGCTTAACGGCAGCTTCGACGACCTGCGGTTTGAGTGGTTCTATCCCAACCACTTCGTTGCAGGAGGTTGGGAGCGGTGGTGGATCCATGGGTCAGTTCTGCCCGAGTTCGATGATGTCGCCAAACCTGGCGGTGCCCGGGAGCACATCTACATTGACGGTGGGCATGCGCAGGTTTACTTCAAATGGGGTGACACATACACGGCGGGGATCTACCAGGTGATCAATGGATTGACGCCGTGCCGTCCCTATCGGCTTACAATGCACGGTCGCACCCACAGTGTTGAGGACGCCCAGCCGGGATCGCGCATCGGCCTGGATCCTCTGGGCGAACGCCTGACACTCAGTGCTGATGATAGTGCAGTCCACGACTCAACGCCGCTACACCGCACCGTCTGGTCGCGCGAACAGACCGAACTCTTCAAGTGGGAAGAGTTAGAGGTCACCGCTGAACCCTTGGGCGACCGACTGACTGCCATTCTCTACGCTTCCCCACGGCCCAGCAGCAGACCGGTTGACCATTATTATGACACCTTCTGGGATGCCGGCGCGCTGCGCCCAGCAACCTATGAGAGTGGACGGCTGCCGGCCCCCACCCAGGCCACCACCGGCTTCATCGACAATGTGCAAGCCGCCGCTGACGGCAACGAAGTCGCGATCAGCTGGGACCTAGGCGGCCCGGGCGCGAGTCAGGTCTGGTACACGCTTATCACACCTACCACGGCCGCTCCTACGATCCCAATGACCCATACCATCTATATGCCGCTGACCAATCGCTTTTCGTTGACGTTTGATCAGGAGACAGCACTCGACTTCGCCACTACAGAGGGCGAGCATACCGTGACGGTCACCGATCTGCAATCCGGGCAGATCGTCAACTACATCGTCCTGGCGCGCAGGCTGTCGGGCGGCGCCTGCATCACCGAATATGCCGGTCCCTTCGCCATCCAGGTGGACCGGTGACGCCTATAGAGACCCGAGTTTGACACTGCGAAGAACTGTCAAGCCGCTGCGGCGACCACGCAGGCTGCCGCAGCGGCATGCACAGGAGAAGCTATGACTCTCTCCATTATCATTCCGTGTTACAATGAAGCTGAAAATGTCGAGCACCTCGCCGCCGCGCTGTTTCCGGTGGTCGACGAGCTGGCCCGGAAGCAGTCGGTCGAGGTCATTCTGGTGGATGACGGCAGTCGCGATGATACGCTTGCGCGGCTGCAGTCTTTCGCAGCACGGCGCCCGGACGTCCGTGTGGTACGCCATTCACGGAACCGCGGTCTGGGCGCCGCGCTTCGCACTGGCTATGCCCACGCCCGTGGCGATCTGATGGTGACCACCGACAGCGATGGCACCTATCCCTTCACGGAGATCCCAAGGTTGCTGGCACGGATGACACCTCACGTCGACATCGTCGTGGCATCACCCTATCACCCTCACGGCGGCGTGGAGGGTGTACCGCACTACCGCCTGATCCTGAGCAAGGGGGCATCGCTCCTCTATCGCGTGCTGCTCCGCTGGGACCTGCACACCTACACCGCTATGTTTCGGGCGGTCCGCCGTGAGGTAGCCCGGCTCACACCCTCCAAGGCCAACGGCTTCCTGATGCCCGCTGAGTTCCTGGCAAATGCCCTGCGCCTCGGCTATCATGTCGCCGAACTCCCCACCGTGCTTCACGTCCGTCGCTATGGACAGTCCAAGGCGCGGGTGACGCGCATCATCCTAGCGCACCTGCGCTTCCAGATGCAGCTGCTCGGCGACCGCCTCACCGGACGCAAACCGCACCCTCGGGAGGCCTGAGTGCCACAGCCAAAAGCCATCACTGTCATCGGCACGCGCCCGGAGATCATCAAGCTGTCGCCCGTCATCCCGCTGCTGGCCGACGTCTTCAACCACCGCTTGGTGCATTCGGGGCAGCACTACAGCTATGCGCTGGATGCCTGCTTCTTTGAGGAACTGTGCCTCCCCGCACCCGACCATCGACTGGAGGTAGGGTCCGCCTCTCACGGTGTGCAGACGGCTCGCATCCTGGCACGCCTGGAACCGGTGCTGCTTGACGAGGTCCCCGCCGCAGTTATCGCCCTAGGCGATACAAACACGACCCTTGCTGCAATGCTCGCCGCAGCCAAACTGCAGATCCCGGCGATACACCTTGAGGCCGGCTGCCGCTCCTTCAACCGTGCGATGCCGGAGGAGATCAACCGCGTCGTCGCGGACCACGTTGCTACGTGGTGCTTTGCTCCCGGTGAATGGGAGCGAGGCCACCTGCGATCTGAAGGGATCCCCGACGATCGTCTTCAGGTCGTGGGCTCGACCGCCATCGATGCCTGCTTGCGCAACGCCCCTCTGGCCAGCGGGCGCACGCTAGGACAGCAACTCGGTCTCGCACCGGACACCTATGTATTGCTCACACTGCACCGTGCCGAGAATACCGTCCCGGTTACACTACGCAGCATCCTTGCGGGGATAAACGAGCTGGCCGAGACGTGGCCTTTCATCTTCCCCATTCACCCCCGCACCCGGGCCGTCCTTGACACGCTGGAACCGCCGATAGCGCTGCATCCGCAAATCCGAGTTATCGAACCGATAGGCTACCTCGACATTCTTCGTCTCACAAGCGATGCCCGCGCCGTGATCACCGATTCTGGCGGGCTGCAGGAAGAAGCCGCAGCCCTGGGAACACCGCTGATGATCGCCCGTCAGGAGACTGAATGGGCCTATCTGGTTGAGGCAGGTGCAGCCGTCCTCGTCGGCAACACCCAAGAGACACTAATGAACGCGGCGCCAAACCTGCTGCGGGCCGGTCGTGACGCCTTTGCAGCCGTTGATGTCACAACGCAACGGGGAGCAGCCAAGCGCATCGTGGCGGGGATCGAAGCGCTGCTTAGCGCCGATGACCGCCTCTAGAACACCAAAAGCTCCACCGAATAGGCATCTCGCAGCGCCTTGTGGGATCGCCTGATGAACCACGGCATCCTGATGTACGCACGGCGAGCTACACGGCGCGGGCTCCCCCTACTTCTGCTCTCAGTCTTCTTCGCGCAGGTCGTCACCGCTAGCCTGCATCTGTCGCTCACCAGCGATGAGGGACCGCAGCTGACCAGCGCCTACGCATACCTCACCACTGGCGACCCGCTGCTGCTGGAGCACGATGGTCATCCGCCCCTGGCCAAGATCTGGAACGCCCTCCCGCTCCTTTTCATCCCCGACCTAGGCTCTCCGTCCAACGCCCCCTCGTGGCGTTCTCAGGATCCAATCAGCCTGTTGTGGGTGACACAGGAGTTCTTCTATCCCTACCACGCCCTGGAGCGCCTAACCTTTCCGCCACGGGCGATGACGGCGCTTCTAGGCGTGCTGTTGTTGGCCATCGTCCATCGTTGGGCCGCCGATCTCTTCAACCCGTGGGCTGGCCTGGGCGCGCTCTTCATGGCAACCTTTGATCCCAATCTGCTGGCCCACGCGGGACTGGCCACCAACGATCTGGCCGTCACCGTCGCCTGCACCGCTGCGCTCTTCGCCGCTTGGCGTTACCTGCGGCATCCTGGCCTGGTCCAAGCACTCTTGATCGGCCTCACCCTAGGACTGTCGCAGAGCACCAAGCTCAACGCCGTCTTGTTGCTGCCCGTCATTGGACTTTTGCTCCTGTTCCACGCTTGGCGACACCGCTGCCGCACCCTCATGCTGACCCAGACGTTACTGATCTTCGCTGTCGCCGGCCTGAGCCTTTGGAGTACGTACGGTTTCGAGTTGCGCGCCGTCCACGGCCTGCCCATACGATTGCCTGCCGGGACACACTTACTGCTGTGGGAGCCGGTGCTCAGGGCCACCGGCGGCGGACATCCTGCATTCCTAATGGGCGAACTGTCCAGTCTAGGCTGGTGGTACTACTTCCCCGTCGCTTTCGCCATTAAGACACCAGTTCCGACCTTGTTAGCTCTGATGGCCGGTGCCACGGCCTTTCTGTCGGGTCGGCGCCGCCGGTGGCGAGACGAGTTAGCCCTGTGGGCCTTCGTCCCGTTCTATGGCGGATTCATCATCTACAGCCGTCTCAACATCGGGTATCGCCACCTCCTGCCCGTGCTGCCACTGCTGCTGGTGGGCACAGCACGGCTCTTCCAGCCTAATCTTTGGCGCGCCTGGCCGAGCCGGGTACTGAGCGGGGCGCTGGGACTTTGGTTGGTTGTCGCGGCGGTGCAGATCTGGCCCTTCCAGCTTTCCTACTTCAATGAACTCGTCGGTGGCCCCGAGCAAGGCTACCGCTATCTGGTGGACTCCAACCTCGACTGGGGACAGGCCTTCAAGGCTCTGGCCCGCTATCAGCAGACCCACCCCGGCAGACCGATCCTCCTCTCCACCTACATCGAATACGGGCCTGCCCTGCGCCACGCCTACGGCATCGACTACATTCCGCTGCCGCCGTTGAATGCTGCACCCGGGCAGTTGCCACGCCGCTTCAATCCCGATCCTGGTATCTACGCGATCAGCGCAACGACGCTTCAGGGCGTTCTTATGGCCGACCCGGGGACGTACGACTGGTTCCGGCATCGCCAGCCAGACGTCAGGTTAGGTCACGGTCTTTTTGTCTACCATGTCGCAGAGGCAGAACCGTCCCCTAGCTGGATCGCTCAGTGTACCCAGCCCCTCGCGCCATTACCGTCTGATGTCATTGCCGAGGGATTCGGAAAGGACAATCTGCGCCACATTGCCTTCGACTGCACCCAGAGTTGGCTGTTACCCGCCGATGAAGGAGGTGGATGGTACGCACTCTTCCGCGACACCGCACGGCGCGATGATCGTTTCATCCGCGCCCAACTGGACCCCTGGCGCAAAAGCTTCGAGCAGCGCGACAGCGGCTTCCAGCCACCCTTCGTTATCTATGAAGCGACAACATCAGTGATCACGCCCGCGCTCCCCGTTGAGGGCAATGTGGAGATTGCAGGTCTCAGTTTTCTAGGCCATACCCCGGAGCAGGCCGGTAGGCAGCTGGAGATCTGGACCCACTGGGAGGTGCGAAGGTTGCCCGACGAGCCGGTCTCGTTGATGCTGCACCTGGTCGGACAAAACGGCGCCGTAGTCAGTGTAGGCGATGGACTCGGGATACCGCAGACCCAGTGGCGGATCGGTGATCGGTTGGTTCAGCGCCATCAACTAACCGCACCCGACGATGCACCCGCGGGCACCTACATTCCGCAGACCGGCGTCTACGAACTGGCGACGCTCATCCGGCTGCCAGTAACTCTAGACGGGGAGCAGATCGGCGATGCAGTGTCACTGTACCCGGTGACGCTGCCGTAGCCATCAACAGCTCGGCTCTGGGCACCCACCACAAACCCCGCAGCCGGCACGCCGACCACGGGGCTCAGAGGTTTCGTCTGATGCCCTGGCTAGGGCACCGTGAAGGTCTGCGGCGCCGAGACCCAGGTCGCGCACGCCGCACCACTCAACCCGCGAGAGACGGCGATGAACTCATAGCTGCGTCCCGCCTGCAGTCCACTCAGGACCACAATATGCGAAGTGGAAGGCATCGTGTTGATCGACGATATCATCCAATCCGCAGGGACCTCACCGCCGCCTACCACCATCGGCAGGTAGACGCTATACGGCTGATCCGGCGGGCTGACGGTTGCCGGAAGAAGGCGGTAGTAGACTTGGCTGACAGCATTGGTAGGAGTCGACCAGGCGATCTGTGCCCCGCCAGGCTGTGGTGTGGCTGAGGCAGTGAACGTGGGCGCAGGTAGGGCAGCTGGATCGTGCAATCGAGTTGTTACCTCTGCCAGGCCGCCGGTGTCCCACACGATGGCGTGCCGATCACCACCATAGGCCAACGCCCGCGTAAAGGCTGAGACCGTCCCTGACTGCGCCTCGGCGCGGACGTCCAGGCGCCCGAAATTCGGATATTTGATGTCTTGGGGCGCGCTCCAGACGATGGAATCCGGATAATAGCCGGGCATCGCCGGATCTACCGCCGGGTTGGGGTGCCAACCGGTGGGATCAATGCCCACACGCAACTGCGCGCTCTGGTTGGGCAGATGGGCATCCGGGCGTGAAAGGGCGTGCATCGAGAACTCATACACCAGACAGGGTGTGACATTGTAGATCACCTGGTAGAGACCACCTTCGTGCACAGTCCCATCTGGATAGGTTCGCAACGCCACCGACTCAACACCTGCGTGGACAATGGCTTGCTCAGGGAACGACTGCAGGATCGAGGTGCCCCGCATGTACCACAGTCGCCAGTCCTGCGGGCTATTCGGGAAATCACCATCCGGCAGCCATGAGCCGGACAGCCACGTGCCGTAACGATCATTGAACTCATACCAGAGATTGTTGTCAAAGCCCGGGTTCTGCAGCTGCGCGCCGGTCTGGGCTACTTCCGTGACGCCATCTCGTGTCAGAAGGGACGCCGCTGTCGCCAAAGCCTGCGGACCAAAAGCCAGGCCGACGATGCTTGCCACCAGCAGGCTCAGTCCCAGGCTTCGAACCAGCCTGTGTCTCCGACTCACCATCCCCAGCACCTCCTTGAGAATTCGATGTCCTAAGTGTCGTACTGACCTGTCCGCACTATACGAGGAGATCACGTCGCTGTCAAGCCAATGGCCAGCGGTACGGTCGGTGAGGTTGTCAGCACCTTCATCAAAGGTAGAATGCACCCTTGATGACAAGGACCCGGAGGGCCGATCCAATGGCGCACAGTCGAAAAGCTGTGATCCCCTGGCGCTGGCGAGACATGCAGATCCTTCGCCCGCTGACTCTGCTTGTACTCCTGCTGTTCTTCATCCAGGCCACAACCAGTGCAGCCCAGACGTCACTGACCATCGACGAAGGACTGCACATCACCAGTGGCTACAGCATACTCAAGACAGGCGACTACCGTCTCATCGAGGAGCATCCACCGTTGATCAAAACGTGGATGGCCCTGCCGCTTCTGCCCCTTCGCTCTCTACCCGATCTCACAGCCCTCTCGCCGTGGGAAGCCGCCGCCGAGGCCACAACCGAGAGCCTCCCGCTGCTGCAGTTGACGCAACAGCTCTTCTATCCGCTGCAACCGTTCGATCTATGGGCCTATCCGCCACGAGTTATGGTGGCGCTGCTAGGGGTCCTGTTGGGTGCGGTTGTGTGGCGCTGGACGGCCGATCTCGGTGGCGCCGGCTGGGGCCTTTTGGGGCTTCTGCTCTTCACTTTCGATCCCAACATCCTCGCTCACGCAGCGGTCGCAGGCACCGACCTGGGAGCAGCCTTTTACGCAACTCTTGCCCTCTTCTGCCTAACGCGCTATCTCCGACGGCCCAGTCAAGCCCGGCTGCTGCTTGCCGGCGTGACCCTGGGTCTGGCTCAAGGCGCCAAACTCTCGGCACTTCTCCTGGTGCCGGTCGCGCTGGGGGCCCTGCTTCTGGCTCGAATCAGACCCCGACAGCTGCTGCTGTATTGCGTCGGTGCCGGAGTCACCCTGTGGGCGCTCTACGGCTTCCAGATCGGACCGGTTCCCGGCTTGCCCGCTCCCGCCCCGGCCGCCAGCCATGCCATCCCCTGGATGCGGCTGCGCCAGCACAGCGCTGACGGACACGCAGCATTCCTGATGGGCGCCAACCGCAGCCACGGATGGTGGATCTATTTCCCAGTCGCTTTCGCCCTGAAGACACCCCTTCCGACATTAGCCCTGCTCCTAGCAGCCTTGACAGGGGCGATTGGTGCGGTTATACATAACGTCAGGAGCAACGCATCATTGCGGTTGTCGTTACCCTCGGCTGTCCTACTGAGTTTCCCGCTCCTCTATTTTGCCGCCAGCCTCTTCAGCCCGCTCAACATCGGCTACCGGCACTTGCTGCCCATGTTGCCGCCACTTTACATCGGAATATCCACAGGCTTAACATCGCTGCATCCGGTCAAGACGATACCACTTCCCCCCCGCCTGCAGCGTCACGCCGCACACCTCACGCTAGGGGCAGTGCTTTTCTGGCTCGCCGTGCCCACCGTCCGCATCGCGCCGCACCACCTAGCCTTCTTCAACGAGCTGGCCGGGGGTCCCGAGGGAGGCTGGCGCTATCTGGCGGACTCCAACACCGATTGGGGTCAAGGCTATAAGGATCTGGCACGCTTCCAGGAGGAACACAATCTGGGGCCGGTGAGGCTCTCGGCTTTCATCTTCTACGACCCCGCGGCTTACGGCGTCGACTATTCTGCCCTGCCCCCCCTCCGCGGCGACACTCCCGCGGTCTTCCCGTCCCGCCTGAATCCACCACCGGGTGACTACGTCATCAGCGCCACGACGATCAACGGCATTCCGCTTGCAGATCCTGAGATGTACGATTGGTTCCGCAAGCGCCCGCCAGATGCGCAGATCGCCTATGCGCTTTTCTACTATCACGTCCCCGATCCTCCCGTCGAACCGGGTTGGCTGGCCCAGTGCACCAGTCCTGTCGCCCCTTTGACCCCCGACGTCACCGCCGAGGGACTGGGCCGGAGCGATCTGCGTATGGTCTACTTCGACTGCACCCAGACCTGGCTTTATCCCGAGGGAGGTAAGACCGGCGGCTGGTATGCTCACTTCCTGGATGCCGAAATGGAAATGCCGCTGGTGGAGCACTATCTTTCCGCGGGACGACTGGCCTATGAGCAGCGGTCCCCACGCGAGACGCCGCCCTTCGCACTCTACGACTGGCCTGCTGATTCATCCTTTGTGCTTCCCGAGGATGCGAGACGGCAAAGCGTCCTCGCCTGGGATGATTCCATCCTGCCGGATCGGCAACTATCATCAGATGATTACACCCACCCACCGCTACCGTTGGAAGGCCCGCTCACGTTCCAGGGGGCTCGACTGGCGGCGCCGGATACTGATGAAACCTTGGTCCTATGGACCTACTGGTCGGTCACCGAGAGCACGGCACGACCCTTCTCGATTATGGCCCATCTGCTGAGCTCGAAAGGGGCTCTGTTGACAGTGGGTGACGGCCTAGGAGTGGATGCCACAGCGCTGCGACCCGGCGACCTGATTGCTCAACGCCACACCCTTGAGACTCATCCCCACTCCACCACCGGCACCTGGCTTCAAATCGGTGTCTACTGGCTGGACACCCTGGAGCGTTGGCCTATTCTTGCCGCCAATGGCAAACGTCCAACACAGCTACTCCTGAATCCAGATCTGGAGAGATAGGCGGATGCGATGCAGACAACCAGACAGGATTTCCAAGGTCACAAAGGACTAAGAAAACGATGACCAAGGCTGAGAAGACCGGATTGCTGCTACTCCTCTTGACCTTTCTCGCGCTGGGGATTACCTACGGCGTCATCTTGCCCCCCTTCGAGAACCTGGATGAGCCGGAACACTTCGAGGTGATTCGCTACGTGGCCGATACCGGTCGGTTGCCCATCCATAACGCGCCCGATACCATCAGCTACCATATCCGCCAGGAGGCGTCCCAGCCCCCGCTCTATTATCTGCTCTCTGCCGGGATCGTGCGGCTACTGGATCTCCACGCTGAGGATGCGCCCGCATTCTGGCGCTTCAACCCTCGTGTGGCGTGTGGGCCTGAGGCGCCCCACCTCTACGACAATCGGGCCGTCCTCTACCACAATCCGCATCGTGAGGCCCTGCCCTGGGACGGTGCGCTGCTGACAATGCACACTCTACGACTGTGGTCTACTCTGCTTCAGACCATCACGGTCATCGGAACTTTCGCCTTGGCACGCCGTATAACGGCCTCAGGGTCGCGGGTGCCCCTACTCGCCGCCGCCATCGTCGCCTTCAACCCCCAGTTCCTGCTTGTCGCCAGCGGCGTCAACAACGACAACCTAGTCACGCCGCTGGCCTGCCTGATCCTACTGGTGACCGTGCGGAGCTGGCAGGAGAGGAGGCTCGACCTGCCACGTGCCTTGCTGCTGGGCCTGCTGTGCGGCGCTGCCGGTCTCAGCAAGCTGAGTGGCTGGCTGACGCTCGCCCCCCCCGCGGCGCTCTTCGTTGCGCTTTGGCTGCGTCGTGACGCCGCGCGTTGGCAACTCACGCTGAACGCGCTTCTGATTCCCACCGTCGCCCTGGGCATCGGCAGTTGGTGGTTCTGGCGGAACTGGCAGCTCTACGGTGATCCCACAGCGCTGCAGCCAATGCTGGCCATCGTCGGCACCCGGGGAGCTCCCATCTACGCGGTCTTTGAGGTCGGCTTGATGTTCCGCTCCTTCTGGGGACAGTTGCCCTGCAGTTTCTACCCCGGAGGCTTCTACCTTGTCTATGGCGCGCTGACAGCTGCCGGGCTGCTCGGCTTAGCTTGGGCGTGGCGTCAGCTGGACCGCAACCGGCGGGGTCTCCTGCTGGCGCTTGCCGGCTGGTTTGTGCTGATCACGGTAAGCTGGCTGCGCTGGAATATGATGACGCCGGCGCCCGGAGGCCGTCTGCTCTTCCCTGCACTGCCGGCGGTTGCAGTGCTCCTAGGGCTGGGCCTGAGCGGGATCGGCCACCGGCGGGTGGCGATCCCCGCTTGTGTCGTGCTGCTCGGCGTCACCGCGTGGTGGACCGGTGCAGCGATTCTGCCGGCGTTCTTTGCCCCGCCCCCACGCTACCCTGACGTCACCGCTGTCCGGCCCACTCACCAGCGGGACGCCACGTTCGGAGAGGAGATCGGCCTGCTAGGCTACGACCTAACCCTCAGCGAGCGTTCGCTACAGCTGGACGTGACGCTCTACTGGCAGGTCCTGACCCAGCCGAAGGAGGACTACCTTTTGGCACTACAGTTGGTCTCACCAATCCCCGGCGAGACCAGCCTACGCTGGAACTACAATAGCTGGCCCGGTAGGGGTAACTATCCTACAGGCGCCTGGCAACCAGGAACTGTCGTTGTTGATCGTTACCGGTTCGACCTGCCCCGCGCCGACTTTCCCACTCAAGCCTGGGACCTGCATCTCTCCCTCTACCGTGAGGAGACGGGCGAACGCCTGCCGATACGCATCGACGCCGGCGACGCCGGCGCACACCTGGTCTTGACCCGGCTGCGCTTGCCCGGAATGGTACCCGAATGCCCCTCGGCGGATCTTCTCGCAAGGGACATCCAATTTGACGCTGCCGTACAGCTTACCCACGCGGCAGTCGACCCAGACGCCGACAGAACGGCTGTGGCTCTCTGCTGGCAAGTTTTGCAGGAACTGCGCGACGACTACACCGTCTTCGTCCACCTGCTGGACGAGGAGGGCGAACTGATCGCCACCGGCGATGGGCCACCGGTCGGAGGCGCCTTTCCCACCAGCCTCTGGCAGCCGGGAGATATCATCCAGGATGTCTATTATCTGCCCGCGACACTGGACAAGGGAGCACAAATTGCTGTCGGCTTCTACCATCCCACCGAGGGCATCCGACTTCCAGCTGTTGAGGATGGCCGTGCCGTGCCCGCCGATGCGGTTTTCGTCTGGCCCTGAGCGGCCAGTCGACGTTAGGATCATACGGACAACACGATGACCCACCAAAAGCGATCAACCCACCCGGGGGCCCGGCGACTAGAACAAGCAACGACCATCGGCCTGCCACTTCTGGTGATCGCCTATCTTCTTACCGGCCTGACCTACATCTGGGTTACGCCGGCCCTAGAGAAACCCGACGAGGATGGTCATTATGGATATCTACGCTATCTTCGGGAACATCGCGCGGTCCCGCCGCTCACACCAGAGACGGGTTTGACATTCCAGTATAAGCAGCCACCACTCTACTATGTCGTCAGCGCCCTTGCCACAGCACGGTTGGCCGACGTTGCCGATCCACAGTCGCTGATGACACCCAATGCTTACACCCACGCTTCAGTACCGGGAATGCGTGAGGACAATCGCAATGTCTACCTGCACCCACCCCACCTCACGCCCTTTGTTTTCGGCGCACGCCTCGCGTCGCTGGTGTTTGGCTTGGGAACTTTGTTGAGCACCTACCTCCTGGCGCTACAGCTCTTCCCTAACCGCCCAGATCGAGCCCTGGCCAGCGCCGCTGTGGTAGGGTTTCAAAGCAAGTGGCTCTTCATTGCTACCGCTATCAACAATGACGCTGCCGTCACCTTCTTCGCTACTGCACTTTTGGCGCTCCTCTTCTACCGCCTGCGACATCCGCGGTTCAGAGCCTTCCCCTGGTGTATGGGGGCTCTTCTAGGGCTCGCAACGCTTGCCAAGGTCAGCGCCCTGGGGTTCCTCCCGCTGGTAGGCGCAAGTCTGCTAATTCACCGTAGGCGCGTGAGCCGCACACTGCTCCGCGACCTGGCGATTATGGCCCTTTTGGCCGTGATCCTCGGCGGAGGATGGTACGTCAGAAATGCCATCGTGTATAGTGACCCCTTCACTACCGAAGCCCACGATCTGGCAGGTGCGCCCCCGCGATCGGTCTCGCAACGGGTGCTCACCGATATTCGGGATATCGAGCGGACGTTCTGGGGCAACCACGCTCGCGTTTTCGTCTCCCTGGCCCAGTTGGACAGAGCCGCGCTCTGGTGGGGCCGCCTCAGCTTGGGTGCGGGCGCACTAGCCCTGCTGCGCAGTCGACGCCGCCTAGCGAACCACCTGCCGACCTTGCTAACCCTTCTGCTCTGGCCCCTCACCTTCCTGGTGCTGCTGCTCGGCTTCTGGACCCGCACCTATGCCTGGGCGTGGGGCCGCTTCCTTCTGCCGGCCGTTGCACCGGTGATGCTCCTGCTGCTGTGGAGTTGGTACTATGCCTTTCCCCTCCGTTGGGGTGCGTGGATGGCGCGAGCGAGTACCGCGTTCGTGGTGATGGTGGGAATCGTCACCCCCTGGCTGGTCATCCGCCCACTCTACCATCCTTACCGCGAAATCGATCCCGACACGCTCGATGAACCCACCGAGATCGTCTACCGCGACCCACAGGGTCAGCCGATGGCCATCCTTCTCAGAGCCGAACCACGCCAGGACCAAGCACCACCTGGCAGTTACGCCCCGGTCGAACTCTGCTGGAAACCGCTCGTCCAGACGGAGACCCCCTATGCGGTCTTCGTGCAGCTGTTGGACGCCGGTATGCTCCTCCGGGATGAACTGCCCAGCGTCTGGGGCAGACGTGAGACCTATCCGGGGTTGGGCAATCGGCCGACCGATCGCTGGCCAGTGGGACGCGTCTTCTGCGATACACTGCTGACCAAGATCGCCAATGATGCCCCGACGCCACTCGCCGTAGCGCTTGAGGTCGGATTCGTCGAGCCGGAATCCGGTGAGCGTCTTCAGCCCACCGATATCCAAGGTGTACCGCTGGGAATCGTGGCACTACCTGGGCTGGCGATTCTGGAGGATACGACACCACCGACAGCAGCGATGGCTGCAGCGCGCTATGTTCTAAACGAGCAGATCCTACTCCATAGGGCCACTGCCGAGTTGACGAACGAAACCCTTACCGTCACCACAACCTGGCAGACCACCGCGCCATTGAACTATGACGCCATCCTCTTTGTGAAGGTGCAAAATGCTAGGGGTGAGTTCCTCGCGGAGCACGATCGCCATCCAATGGACGGTCGATTCCCTACGTCTTACTGGATCCCGGGGCAAGTCGTGACCGATACCGTCGGGCTTGCCCTGTCAGCACGCTCGGCTGTGAACAGCCTGACATTGCAGCTCGGAATGTACATATGGCCGGATCTCACGCGCCTTCCCGTGGTGGACGCTGCCGGCACGCCGCAGCCGCATAACATCATCATGCTTACCTTGCCTCTCTCGGAGGCAGGCGGACAGCGGTATACCCTGTGCTTCGGCCAACACAGCTCCAACCCGCCCCCAACGGAATCCGGCACGATGAGCAACGCTGAATGGATATACTTAGGCGCAGAAGATGGCCCACTGAAGCAGCTCGATCAGGGCCCGATTACCCGACTACACGAAAGAGGTTCACAATGAGAAAGCAAGCCTGCAAGCTTATCGCGATCGTTATGGCTTTTGGCCTGGGTCTGGCCGCTTGCGCGGCACCACCCCCGGAAGCTACGCCTACACCGACCGAGACAGCGGCTCAGCCAACACCGGAACCGATTGAGACGCCGACCCCTACCGAGGCACCGCAGCCAAGCCCGACTCCGGCGGAGGTAGCCGATGCGTCGCCAACCCCTATTGACCCACCGAGCGCTACGCCCGCAGTCCCCTTCGAGCCTGTTGTCAGCCTGGAACTAATCACAGAAGGCCTGACAGCGCCACTGGCTGCCGTATCGCCACGCGACGGCAGTGGTCGGATCCTCGTCGCAGACCAGATCGGACAGGTATGGATCGTCACAGCTGAGGGAGAGCGCCTTGAGGATCCGTTTCTTGACCTGCGCGACCGTATGGTGACGCTGAATGCCAACTACGACGAACGCGGTCTGTTGGGACTCGCGCTCCATCCTGCCTATGAGGATAACGGTCGCCTCTTCGTTTACTACAGCGCTCCGCTGCAAGCCGGTGGTCCTGTCGGCTGGAACCATACGAGCCACTTGTCGGAGTTCAGCGCATCGCCGGAGGACCCGAATCGGGCAGATCCTGACTCCGAGCGCGTCATTATGCGGGTTGACCAGCCTCAGTCGAATCACAATGGCGGACAGATCACCTTCGGACCTACCGGCTATCTCTACGTCGCCCTGGGTGACGGCGGTAGCGCCCACGACTTGGGGATGGGGCATACAGAGAATCTCGGCAATGGGCAAGATCCTTCAAATCTGCTGGGCAGCATCCTGCGGATCGACGTCGACGGCAACGAGCCCTACGAAATCCCCAGCGATAACCCCTTCGTCGGTGATGAGAACAGATTGGATGAGATCTACGCTTACGGGCTCCGGAATCCCTTCCGAATGGCTTTCGACACCGGCGGAGCCCAGCAGCTTTTCGCTGGGGACGTCGGTCAGAATCTCTGGGAGGAGGTCAACATCATCGTCAGCGGCGGCAACTACGGATGGAACATCAAAGAGGGGACGCATTGTTTCGATCCTGGCAGCCCCAACAATCCTCCTGAGACCTGTCCGGACAGCGGGCCGCGGGGCAATACCCTAATCGATCCGATCATCGAGTATCCTAACGCCAACCTGCCGAACGGCCTGGGGCGCTCCGTCATCGGAGGCAAGGTCTACCGCGGCACCGCCCTACCCTCATTTGAAGGTCGCTATGTCTTCGGCGACTGGAGCACCGACTTCCAGCGCGGCGACGGGACACTTTTCATTGCCACGCCACTCTCCGAGGAGGGTGAGCTGTGGCCTTTCGAGCCTCTGCGCATCGCCGATCGGCCCAACGAGCAACTGAACGAGTTCCTGCTCTCGTTTGGCCAAGATGCTGATGGAGAACTGTACGTCCTGACCTCCGAGAGCACGGGCCCTTCGGGCAGCACGGGCAAAATCTACCGGCTCGTCCCGGCAGACACGGCAGTGGAATAGCATGTCAGTGAGCCAGCTACCACCAGGTAAGGTCCGTCAAGTCAACATTCCCGCCGGACAAGACAATGCCGACCCGCTGGCCCTTGAACACCTCCGGATGCTCAAACAGTGCCGCTACGGGAACGGCTGAGGAGGGCTCAACCACGAGCTTCAGCCGTTCCCATATCAGACGCATAGCAACGATGATCCCTTGCTCGGTAACCGTCAGAATGTCACTCACGTGTCTACGAATCAGAGGGAAGTTCACATCCCCCAAGAATGTCCGCAAACCATCAGCGACCGTCACAGCGCCGGTCGGCGGGTAGATCCGACCGTCACGGAATGAACGCGCGGCATCATCCACCATCTCAGGCTCTACACCGATAGTACGGGTGCCCCTGTCGCGTCCGGCGACAGCTAACGCGGTGCCAGACAGCAACCCACCGCCCCCGACCGGGACCAGGATAATGTCCGGTGGCCTCGTCGACACGAGGACAATATCCTCCAGCAGTTCCAGCGCTGCCGTGCCCTGCCCGGCGATCACCTGCAGATCGTTGGAGGGATGGACGAAGGTGGCACCAGTCTCACCAACGACCAGCTCAAGCTGGCGTTCACGCTCCAACGGATGCGGGCCAGCCCAGACGATGGTGGCCCCATATTCTTTCACCGCGGCCACCTTCACCGAGGGGGCGTCCTCCGGCATCACGATCGTGGCCTGAACCCCTCGCAATTGGGCCGCATAGGCGATGGCCTGGGCGTGGTTGCCCGAGGAGTGCGTCGCCACACCGCAATTGGCCTCAGCCTCGGTCAGCGAGAGGACCGCGTTACACGCACCGCGTGCTTTGAATGATCCCGTCTTCTGTAAGTTCTCGGGCTTGAAGTAGATCTCGGCTCCAACCATCCGGTCGAGCGTCGTCGACGAAAACAGCGGCGTATGGTGAACGCAAGACTCAATGCGGTAGGCAGCCTCGATCACATCGCTGAAGTCGGGGATCTGGACCATCCGGCAGGCTCCTTCACTTGGCTGGGGGCATATCCGTCATTCTATCGACTAACCCGTCAATGACAAGCGGAACTTCTGCCAGCGGCAGTTCGGCAAAGCTCCCGCCCGATCGGCAGATCGCGCCAAACGCCGCCACCCTCGCCGAAGTATGTCGCCTCTTGTCATATTAGACCGTTCTCCAATACCTACTAAAATCTACCATGGGATTTTATGCTTGGTTCCTGCTTCAACGAGGCCGCCAACAGTACTGCCGTTGGTCTTATATCCTCTCCGCAAGCGTGACTTTCCGCCGAACTGGCGGTAGTTTTTGATGCCAAATTGCGTAGAT
>PWVB01000499.1 GCA_003562365.1 Anaerolineae bacterium | reverse complement strand
TCTTTCGCCTTGGCCTGGATTTACTTGAGCATTTCTTGAATCTGGACTTCGCTATACCTGTCGATTTTGTTATGCCTCGTATGACAGAAAGTGTCCGGTAGTGAAACGGTGAACAAGGGACACGGACGTCGCGAAACCCGGGAGGGTTGGGTACTTGCGGATCCAGCGTGTCACGAGATGATTGCCGGAGTAGCGGCGTGGCAAGACCCGCGCGCGTTTATCCGCCTCAGAGCTCAACGCATCATGGATGGAGAAGTCAGCCTGGCTTGCAGCCCCTGAACAGTTCCGCTGACGATCACGACTACCATTCCACGCCGATTCCTGGGGCGAACAGCTTTCGGGATCTCACGCCAGGGACCGCGTCGGAGAAGCGAATAGAAGCGAAGACCTTCCGTCACCATCGACAGCGGAGGGCCTGCTGGTTCGGCTGTCGATCCGCTAATCCGGTCAAGGTGTGAGTCCAGATCAGACGCTACGGCGACGCCCTCTCGATGTGCCGACGGAGATATGAAGCTGGAGCAAACTCGCTGGACAGGAGTCAGACCATCATCTCCGGGAGGGATGCACTCCTCCCGAAGATGACGCGCCATCGGAGCCACAGCGCTGGAAGCTACTTGAGGGTGATCCTGAAGCAGTGCGCGCACTGAACCGGGCGGGTGTCAGGCAGACCGCTGATGACCAGGCCTTCGCTGTCATGATCGAAAGCCACCTTGCCGCCGTAACCCAGCAGTTCGACGTTCTCCACCTCGGCGACCTTGAGACGGTAGCCGCCGCGACCGCTAGTGAAGCTCTTGATGACCGCCGTTCCGTCGTCGGGCCAGCCCATCTGAAAAGCGTAGACGCAATCACCTTTTGCGGTGAAGCGATAGTCGCCGGGCGTCCAGCCCAGCTCGACCTCGCGGAAGCGCTCCTGTGACGCGTTGGTCTCTCCTTCCATTGGTACGTGCCACGGTCGCGTGCCATAAATACCCTCGGCGTTGACGCTGTGCCAAGCCGTCAGATCATCTAGGATCGCGAGGCACTCATCGTCCAGCGTACCATCAGGACGCTGCGTGAAGTTGAGCAGCATATTGCCGTTCTTGGCCACGATGTCCACCAGCATTTCGATTGCCATCCGCGAGCTCTTGTACTCGCGACGCACGTCATAGAACCAACCGCCGACACAGGTGTCGGTCTGCCAGGGGTAGGGGAAAGCGTCAGGCAAAACGTTACGCTCAATATCCAGCACACCAACCTTGTAGACAGCAGGGTTGCGATCCTTTTGGTTGTAGACGGCGAGGTTCTCCTGGTGCTGCGCGACGCTGCTGTTATAGAGATGCGCGATGATACCCATACCATACTTCCCAAAGGGTACAGCGCCATCGGAATAGAGCAGATCAGGGTTGTAGCTATCGATGAGGTCCTTGATGCGGTCGAACCAACGCTTATGCCACCAGGGGTTCTCAGTATACCAACGCTCCCCCTGACTCGCAACACGGGGCTCCGCGTGGTTCGGCAGATAGAACCCTTCGTAGTCGGGGTCGTTCCCGTCATAAGGCACGCCAGCGTAGGGTCCCATCTGGTCGTGACCTTTGTTGTGTGACCACCAGGAGAAGGTTGCCCCCAGGTGTTCGGATACACCGAATGGCAATCCGTGCCGCTTCGCCGCTGCCTGCCACAGCCCAACGATGTCCTTCTGCGGGCCTACCTTGACGGCGTTCCAGGGATTATGCGCAGAGTCCCAGTTGTCGAAGTTATCGTGATGGACGGCCTGTGCCACGAAGTACTTGGCCCCGGCCGCTACGTAGCGATCCATCAACGCCTCGGGATCGAAGGCCTCCGCCTTCCACAGTTTCACCATATCCTTCCATCCATGCTTGGATGGATGGCCATAGACACGCCAGTGATGCAGGTACTGGTCGGTGCCCTCCCGGTACATGTTGCGTGCGTACCAGTCGCCGTACATCGGCACCGACTGCGGCCCCCAATGGGACCATATGCCGAACTTGGCATCGCGGAACCAGTCCGGACAGACGTACTGCCGCAACGAGTCCCACGTGGGCTCAAACGGTCCGGCTAGAATGGTCTCCCACTTGTCCATACGACCTCCCATTTGGATTGTAACACTCTGACAGTTCAAAACCCAACGCTGCCGGGTAGAATGAAATCGATTCCACATTCCCCTGCTACCACTGTAGGCCATTTCCGCAAGCTGTCAAGCCGCCGGCTTGCTTGGGGCCAGGACCGGTGTACCCTAAGTGAAAATCAACCCTGGAGTGTGCCCATATGCCCGACCGCCCTAACATCCTCTGGCTGATGACCGATGAGCAGCGCGCCGACTCGCTAGGCTACAGTGCCACGCCATGGGCCCAGACCCCTAACCTTGACCAAGTGGCGCTGAGTGGAACACGCTTCAGCGCAGCATACACCCCCAGCCCGGTCTGCGTCTCGGCTCGGGCCTGTATGCTGACTGGGCGCTACGGCTCCTCCATCGGCGTGCTCGGCAACCACCACCGGCTCAAGCTCGACGATCCCCGCTTCCTGCCCTGGGTCTTCGCGGCCCAAGGCTACCAGGTCGCCGGCTTCGGCAAGCATCACTACAACAGCCATCGTCAAGCCTTTGACTTCGAGCAACAGCACATCCTGGGTGACCGAGTCGACTACTACGCCTACCGCACCGCCTTGGACGCCGCTGAGGCTGGCGTCGTGCGCTACAACGGCGGCAGGAGCCCGTGGCTCTTCGCCGGGCGCTACCCTGGAACCATCGATGACCTGCCCGAGATGCACAACGTCAACACCGCGCTGGCGTGGGTACGACGCCGCGACCCAAGCCGCCCATTCCTCCTGCGGCTCTCTTTCAACGCGCCGCACACGCCGGTGGTCACGCCCGCGCCCTTCGACACGCTAATCGACCCGGACGCCATCGACCTGCCGCTGGACCGACCACCGAACATGGCCTTCGCCTCGGCGACGCACCGGGATTATCTGTGCGACTACGCAGGGACCCAGCGGCTGACGGACGCCCAGATCCGGCGCGCGCGGCAGTGCTACTACGGTCATGTCGCTTGTGTGGATGCCATCCTAGGCCGGCTGCTGGACGAGTTGAGAGCCTTGGGCGAGCTAGAAAACACACTGATCGCCTTTGTGAGCGACCACGGGGCGCATCTGGGCGACCATGGCTTCTTCCAGAAGCAGAGCTTCTGGGACCCATCTTCCCGCGTGCCCTTCTTCTTCGCCGGGCTGGGGATCCGCAGGCAGCGCGTCGATACCCCGGTGAGCGCCGGCAGCTTGCTGCCCACTCTCCTGGACCTGGCAGGGCTGACAAAGCCAGAAACCATCGAGTTTGCTAGCCTGAGCGCAACGCTCAGGGCAGGAAGCGCCCCCCAAGCAGCGCCGGTCTTCAGTGAGCTCGACCACGGGGTCCAGGACTACCGCCAGGGCGACCGCTATGTCATGGTGCGCGATGGGCGCTGGAAGCTGAGCCTTTACCGCGATCCGCGCGACCGCGATCACTATGCCGGGGCCGAGGACCGGGTGCTTTTTGACATGGAGAGCGATCCGCAGGAGTACGTTAACCGTGCGGATGATCCCGCGTGCGCCTCTGTGATCTCAGCCATGATCGCCAGGATCGACGCTTGGGATCGAAGTCGCGCCGTCCAGACGCCGACGCCGGTTGCGGAGTAGTGGGGAAGCTTGCCAGTGCAGAGCTGCTGCAGCGGCGCCCTACTGATGCATCCGCCATCCGCCGCCGACGTAAAGCAGCTGCCCCGTCATCCAACTCGCTTGCGCCGACGCCAGGAAGACGATCACGTCGGCGACATCCTCGGGCTCGCCTACGCGGCCCAGCGGGGTACCGGCAGCGATGTCGGCCTCGGCCTCCGGCGTGATGTAACCCGTCTGTATCGGACCGGGCGCAACGATGTTCACCCGGATGCCGTAGCAGCCCAGCTCCATCGCTGCAGAGCGGCTGTAGGACTCGATGGCGTGTTTGCTGGCCGCGTAAGAGACGTTGGCCACGTGGGCATGAGCCGCGTCGGTGCTCAGGTTGATGATGCAACCCCGCTCGGCTCCTCGGGCGAGATAACGCTGCAGGTACTCCAACATCAGCAGGGCAAAGGCGCGGGCGTTGACAGCGAAGTGTGCGTCGATGACCGGAGCGCTGGGCAGTCGTATGCCACCTTGAGCATCCGTGACGCGGCCTGGATCGAAGGTCTCCAGCACGCAATAAGTGTGGTTGTTTACCAGGATATCGACGGGCCCCAGCTCGACGGCACAGCGGTCGAAAAGCAGTGGGATAGTGTGCGGGTCAGACAAATCGGCCTCTAGAGCCCCGGCTAAGCCGCCCCGCTGGCGAATCTGCGCCACCAGTCCGTCAGCAGGTTGTTGCTGCATCGCGCGGTAGAGCGCGTCGCCGCCCACCCCGGCTACCCGCGCCGCCGCCAGGGCTGGGACAGCGTAGTCGGTGGGCTCCCGATAATAGGTGATAAAGACCCGACACCCCTGCGCCGCGAAAGCGCGAGCTGTCGCCGCGCCGATGCCGTGGTTCGCGCCGGTGATCAGCACAACCTTGTCCTCAAGCTGTGGATCGATCATGTTAGGCTCCTCTGGTGTCTACGGACGGACTCCCGGTAGGACCACACTAAACCGTGGTCAGCAGGCAATTTGACAAGAGAGGATCCATGAGCACAATCCGATTTGGCAATCAAGCGAAACGGAGCGTGAACCTATGGATCCTCAAGCCACATTTTGCCCTAACCCTGAGTGTTTGGCAAGCGGCCAGATGGGTAAAGGTAACATCACGATTCACAGTCAGCAGGAGAAGCGCTACTACTGCAAGGTGTGCGGGA
>PWVB01000335.1 GCA_003562365.1 Anaerolineae bacterium | reverse complement strand
GGTTGATGATCGAGCGCGCCAATAGCTTCTCCTACTACCTGTTTTTAGATTCCTTCCCGGTTCAGGCGATCGCAAACATCTGGCAGGACACGAAATGGGGATTCGATGCCGGCGACAAGGCCTATGTCGTGCAAACGAACGAGAAGATTGTCCAGCGCTGCCTCTTGATGACCACCGACCCCGGTGATTTGGTGCTGGATCCCACCTGCGCCTCGGGCACGACGGCCGTGGTCGCCGAAAAATGGGGTCGTCGCTGGATCACCTGCGATACCTCCCGTGTAGCCATCACCCTGGCCAAACAGCGGCTGATGACCTCGTCCTTCGACTACTACGCCCTTCGCTATCCCCAGGAGGGCCTGAAGGGTGGCTTCGACTACGAGACGGTGCCGCATATCACGCTCAAGAGCATCGCCAACAACCCCGACATCGACACGATTTACGAGCAGGATCATCCGAAAATTGAGGCGGCACTCGCCGACCTGAACAGCGCGCTGTCCGCCGCGCCGCCGAAGGCACTTAAACCCACCCAAGGCGTGCGCAAAGGAAAGTCGGTGGACTTCACCAAGGGCGAGGCGCTGCACGAATGGGAAGTGCCCTTCGACTGGTCGGAGCATTGGCCCAAGGCTGCCAGAAAGCCATTCGACGCGTTTCATGCCGCCCGCCAGGCGATGCAGCGGCGCATGGATCAGTCCATCTCTGCGCATGCCGATCAAGAAACCCTTTACGACAAGCCCCGCATCGACAAGACCAAGCTGCGGATCTGCGGGCCCTTCTCGGTCGAGGCCGTCCCGGCGCCAACCGTGTTGTCGCTGGACGAGAGCGCTCCGCCGCAAGAGGCCGATGAGACCGTCGCCCGCTCCGGAGAAACCTCCCGTCAGGCAATGTGGCGAGATGAACTTCTGAAAACCGGCGCTCGTGGCAAGGGTGGCGCCATGTTGCGTTTCGCCGAGTTCGAGGCGCTGCCGGGCCTGAAGCACCTGCATGCCAGTGGCTCTTTGGCAGAGACGGGCGAGCGTGTCGTGGTCAGTTTCGGGCCTGAGCATGCGGCCCTGGAGCAGCGCCAGGTGGAGTTGGCTTTGACCGAGGCCGAGACGCTCCGACCGTCACCTAAGTTCGTGCTGTTCTGCGCTTTCACCTTTGACCCCGAGGCGGCCAAGGACATCGACGAGACCAACTGGCCGGGCTTGACGCTGCTGAAGGCGCAGATGAATACCGACCTGCTGACCGAGGATCTCAAAGCGAAGCGCGCCTCGAACCAGTCCTTCTGGCTCATGGGACAGCCCGACGTCGAACTGCGACAGCGCAAGGACGGTCGCTGGGAAGTCGAGGTCAACGGTTTCGACTACTTTGACCCGAAGGCGGGTGATCTGGTGTCGGGCGGCAAGAAGCAGATCGCTATGTGGTCTCTGGACACCGACTACGACAATCGCTCACTGATGCCGGAGCAGGTGTTCTTCCCGATGGCTGACGCCAAGGGCGGTTGGAACCGGCTGAAGAAGACGGTGCGGGCCGAACTGGACGAGGACCTGCTGGAGCAGTTTCATGGCACCGTCTCGCTGCCGTTTGAGGCCGGCGAGAATCGGCGGGTTGCGGTGAAGATCGTAGACGATCGGGGAATCGAGTCGATCAAGATCATCCCGCTGGAGGGGTAACGCGGCATGTCCCTGATCATCAACTCCCCTTATTTATGTCCGGCGCAGCACTGGGTGGAGGGCAAGGCGGGCAAGCTGGACATCAAGCCGGAGCGGCGGCCAGCGAGCTACTCAGTCTTCGACGCCCGCCACAACACCGAGCGCACGGAGGCACTCGAGCTGGTCAACACCATCCGTGCCCGCGTCGATCAGTGGCGAGCCGACGGCTGGCCGGGTGTCACCATCGTTACTCGCAAGCTGCTCGAGCACTGGCACGACCGGACCGACCGATTCCTGGCATCAGACGACAAGCGCCCCGAGCCGCCTTATCCTTTCTACTTCTGCCAGCTGGAAGCGATCGAGACTCTGATCTGGTGGGTGGAGGGCGAGCAGGCCTACAAGCAGGGCATCGCCATCCCCGGCGACGGTGGCTTGTGGGAGCGGCTTTGCAACAAGATGGCCACCGGCGCAGGCAAGACCACGGTGATGGCGCTGATCATCACCTGGCAGGTGCTCAATGCGGTTACCTACCCGAAACGCAACAAGGATTTCAGCCGGGCCGTGTTCATTGTTGCGCCCGGGCTGACGGTCAAGGATCGTCTGCAGGTGCTGCTGCCCAGCGCGGGCAGCTACTACGACGAGTTCAACTTGTGCCCGTCTGAGGCGCTGCGCCAGAAACTGAACCAGGCCGAGATCCTGATCGAGAACTGGCACACGCTGATGCCGTTGAAGGAGGTCAAACGCTCGGTTGTCCAGAAGGGGCGTGAGTCCGATGAGGCCTTTACCCGTCGGGTGCTCGGTAAGTTGGCCGCACACAAGGACATCATCGTCATCAACGACGAGGCGCATCACGCTTACCGCAAGCCGCCGGAGCTGAAGATCAGCAAGAAGCAGGCTGCCGAGCAGGGGATTGACCTGGACGAGGCGACGCGCTGGATCGAGGGTCTGGACCGGATCCACAAGACGCGGCGTATTCAGCGCTGCTTCGACCTGTCAGCCACGCCGTTTGCCCCGACCGGCAAGAAGAGCACCGATACGGCGCTGTTTGACTGGATTGTCTCGGATTTCGGCCTGAATGACGCCATCGAGGCTGGTCTGGTCAAGACGCCACGAGTGGTGGTCCGAGACGGTGCCGTGCCGGACGCGAAGACGCTGCGCCCCAAGCTGTATCACATCTATCGCGACCAATCGGTTTCGGATGATTTGAACCGGCGCGCCGAACCGCATGAAGCCTTGCCCAGGCTGGTGCAGGATGCCTACACGCTGCTAGGCGCTGATTGGCGTGAAACCCTGCGCCAATGGGCAGCTGCTGGTCACCACTCGCCGCCGGTGATGCTGACGGTGTGCAACCGGACCGAGACCGCCGCACGTGTTGAACACTATTTCAACCAAGGTGATGCGCACTGGCCGGAGATGCATGCGCCGAATCGGACCCTGCGGGTGGATTCCAAGGTGCTCGACAAGGCCGAGGTCGGAGAAACGGCCACGAGCGACAAACATTACGAGGCCAGACTCAAAGCGATCATCGAGGCGGCAGACATTCCCGAGACGCGCCGGCAGCAGTTGCTGGGGATGAAGAAGGAAGAGCTGCTGCGCGAGATCGTCGACAACGTCGGCAAGCGAGGAGCCGCCGGTCAGGATCTTCAGAAGGTCATATCCGTGGCGATGCTGTCCGAGGGCTGGGACGCCAAGAATGTCACCCATATCATGGGGCTCAGGGCATTCACATCCCAGCTTCTGTGCGAGCAGGTGGTTGGTCGAGGGCTGCGCCGGGTGTCCTATGAGACTGATGAAAACGGGCTGTTCCTGCCGGAATACGTAAATGTGTTCGGGGTGCCATTGTCGATCTCGGAGACTGGGGAAGGGAGCCAGGCCCCGCCGCCGCCAAAGCCGAGCATCCAGATCGAGGTTGTCCCTGATCGAAATCACCTCGAGATTCGCTGGCCGAATGTGCTGCGCGTCGAGACGGTTGTGCGACCCCAACTGGCGATCGACTGGACGGAAGTCGCCCCGCTGGTTTTGGACCCGGCCAGCACACCGATCAGTGCCGAACTCGCGCCGGCCCTCGGAGGTGCCACCGATCTGGGTCGCATCACCGAAATCGATCTGGAAAAGCTCCCGGACGGATTCCGTCTCCAGCGCCTGATCTTCCAGGCTGCCCGGAAGGCTTTCGCTGAATTGAGCCAGGGTTTCAAGGGTGCACCGGAGTTCCTCGCGGCACAGTTGGTCAGGATCGTTGAGGCCTTCCTGCAGTCGGATCGGCTGGATATCCCCTCGCTGTTCCACTCCGATCCGCTGCGCCGCCGCATTCTGATCGCGCTCAACATCGATCTGGTGGTCCAGCACGTGCTGCGCAATGTGTCCGAGCAGAACGTGGAGCGACTGACGCCAGTGTTCGATGAGGACAACCCGATCGGCGCGACTGGCCAGATGCGGACCTGGTACACGACCAAACCCAATCCGCACGTGACGACGAAATCGCACATCAGCCACGTTGTGGGGGATTCGGCGTGGGAGATCTATGCGGCACAGGTTCTGGAGAAACTGGAGGATGTCGAGGCTTACGCCAAGAATGACCACCTCGGATTCCAGATCTACTACATGTGGGCCGGGTCTCGGCGGCGGTATGTCCCGGACTTCCTCATCCGCCTGCGAGGTGGCCGGATGCTGGCATTGGAAATCAAGGGCACCGACAGCCCGCAGAACAAGGCCAAGCGCGATGCCCTGGACGAGTGGGTTCGTGCCGTCAATGCGGTTGGAGGGTTTGGTGAGTGGTCCTGGGATGTGGCGTTTCAGCCGGCGGAGGTGCAGGACATCGCGCAGCGACTCGCGGCATCAACATGATGGACCGCGATAAACTGACTCTCCTAGGCTCTCAGGTAGATATCTCGAGACCACCTAGATCAAGCCCGGACAGTTCGCGCCGCACTCCGGACAGGCCAAGCCCTCTCCGGAATGTTGGATATGGACGGTAACACCGGTTGCCGGCAGGCCGACTTCCACCTCAGAAACCTCCCAGGGCGCCTGGATACCCAGAATCTGGCGGTAAAGCTCGCGGTCGTGCATCGGCTGGACTCTCAGCAGGGCCAGCCCATAAGCTATCCGAACCGGTCAACCCACACAAAACCGGGAAGAGCCCCATCGAGCGCTGCTCGCTCAGCGCGGCCACAAGGGTTTAATGCAGGTGCACTGCCTCGGGC
>PWVB01000473.1 GCA_003562365.1 Anaerolineae bacterium | reverse complement strand
TACCAGTCCTTGATTCTCGTACTGTGTGCCATTCGAGAGAACAGCCAGCATCTCTATGTCCAGGTCTATTCTAGCCGACTCCTGCAAATGCGCGTGTTTTGGTCGTTCCACCTATACATTGACAGCGACATACCCATGTCCCCCCATCCTCAGACATCGGGACCGACTTGATCTGGACAGCAACCCTCAGCACCTCAGCCATGTTGGTAGGTGCGTCCAGCTTGTCTAACTTGAGCCAGGGCCCCTCCAACTTGACGCGACCGCCGTCCATTCTGAAAGATGTGCGGGAATGTTTCCTCGACTTGTAGCGGGGAGACCCCTTCTGGGTGTCAGCCGTCTTGCAGCGACGAAAGAAGTGTCTGAAAGCCGCCTCGAGAGTCCTAAAGCCAGTATTCATAGCACATTTCGAGACTTCGTAAGACCAGGGGCATCCTTCGCGGCGAATGGCATTGAATGGCTTCTTGGGCCGGTAAGCAGAGGACTCCTCGCCAGCTTCGCATTGCTCGCGCCACTGTCCACTCTTGAAGTAACCACGCTTCCTGCTCCGGGCTTGGATTCAGCCTAATCTCATGGGCTCTCTGTCCTTCCGCCACGTAACTGTTCCTCAAGTGCTTCCTTGGTCTTTCGCCCACCGCTTCTCCCATACAAACGGGCGCTGTAAGAAGTGACAACAGACATCAAATCCTTGACCAATTCTTCATTTTCAGCGTCGGAAGCCCTTTCCTCAATGACCTCAGTCCGCGCCCCGTGAGATTCACAGAACCAGTCCAGATAGGCGTAGCCAAAATGGGCAAGGCGATCTTTGTAACCCACAACCACGACATCAATCTCACCCGCAACGATGGCCTTCATCAGCTTCCGCAACTGACGACGATTTTCGTTTAGGCCGCTGGCAATTTCTTCGTAGATCTCAACGGTGTCAAACCCAGTGATTTGAGCCTACGCCTTGAGCCGCTGAGTCTCTCGTTCGAAGTTGTCCGCATCGGCTTGCTTGCGGGTTGAAACGCGGCTATACAACCCTGCTTTAGCGCCAGGCGGCTTGGCTTTTGACTCCAGCCCATATAGCCGCAGCCATTCAGATTCAGGATAGCGCCGCTGACCTCCTGGTGTACCGATAGACTCGATCAATCCATCCGCCTCATAGCGAATGAGAGAGCGACGGCTAAGGCCGAACTCCTCAGCAGCCTCAGCTTGTGTATACAGTTTCAGCGGTAGCCTTTGGGTAAAAGAGTGTTTCCAGCAAGCTCTCTATCCGACGCTACCACTTCTCGAAGTCGGCCTTGCCAGGCTCTGCATCGAAAGGCTCATCGAAGTAGACTTTTCTCGTTGTCATTGCCTGGCAAGGTTTCCATTAGCAGTTGTGTCGTCCCTACGTGCCCGGGCTGGTCGACCACCTCGCTACTATACGTTCGCCTTCTGCAGCGTCAAGGACCGCGACGTTAGGCCCGCTCCTCAATTGCGCTCTATGTCCTTTGGGGTATCATAGAGATGTGATAGACCAACGTTCAGACTAGAAAGCGTATACCAACTACCTGGAGGTCAACTATGTCCTATATTGAAGATGTGCTGGCGCGCGAAGTCCTAGACTCCCGCGGCAACCCTACTATTGAAGTCGAGGTGGTCGTTGTTGATGGCAGCGTCGGCCGTGCAGCCGTACCCTCGGGTGCCTCAACCGGTATCCACGAAGCCCTTGAGTTGCGCGACGGTGATGACGACCGTTACGGCGGCAAAGGCGTGCTAAAGGCAGTCGACAATGTCAACGATGAGATCGCCGAGGAACTCGTCGGCTGGGACGTTTCAGACCAGAAGGGCATTGATGAGTTGATGATTGTACTCGACGGAACGCCCAACAAGGCTACGCTTGGCGCGAACGCCATCTTGGGTGTATCGCTGGCCTGTGCCAAGGCTGCTGCCGCTTACGCCGGCCTGCCGCTATACCGTTATATTGGGGGTACTTTCGCCCACCTACTGCCGGTACCGATGATGAACATCCTCAACGGCGGAAAGCACGCCGTTGATGGTCCGGATCTACAGGAGTTCATGATAATGCCGGTCGGCGCTCCCAGTTTCTCCGAAGCGCTGCGCTGGGGCGTTGAGACCTACCACACCCTCAAGACCGTGCTCAAAAGCAAGGGTTACGGCGTCGGTATCGGCGACGAGGGTGGTTTCGCCCCGAGCCTGAAAACCAATGAGGAAGCCATCGAGGTGATCTTGGAAGCTGTCCAGAAAGCCGGTTTCATCCCAGGTGAGGATATGTGGATCGCTATGGACCCTGCGGCTGCCGAGTTTTATCACGATGACAAATACCATCTACAGAAGGAGGGACGTGTCCTGACCAGCGAGGAGATGGTCGCCTTCTACGCTGACTGGGTCGCGAAATATCCCATCATCAGCATTGAGGACGGCCTCGACGAGGATGACTGGACGGGCTTCTCGATGATGGTCGAGCAGATGGGCGACAAGCTCCAGATCGTGGGCGATGATCTCCTGGTGACCAACACTGAGCGTATCGCCCGGGCAATCAGGGAGCACGCCGCCAACTCCGTGCTGATCAAGCTCAACCAGATCGGAACACTAACGGAGACCACCGCCGCTGTGCGCATGGCGCACAAGCATGGCTGGACCGCTGTCACTTCCCACCGCTCCGGCGAGACCGAAGATGCCACCATCGCCGATCTGGCAGTTGCCCTCAACACCGGGCAGATCAAGACCGGCGCACCGGCTCGCTCTGATCGAGTTGCCAAATACAATCAGTTGCTGCGGATTGAGGAGGACCTTGGTCCGCAGGCTGTCTACGCCGGCTACAACGCCTTCCCCAACATCAACGTACCTTCCTAGATCGACAGCAGGCCATCCGCAGCCCCCTTGCCACGGCCATAGCAGGGGGGCTGTTTACGTGAGGACGAAGAGCGGCAGTTGCTGCGGCGCTCGCCGCCCGTCCAGCAGCACGAAAGGCGCCGCCCGCTGCACTAAAACGCCCAGCTGCCGCAGGTGCACCAACTCGCGCAAAGCTCCTCGCCGGCGCGCCTCCATAATCCGCTGCGCACCCTTGAGCCCAATCCCAGGAATCCGTAACAGCTGGCTCCGATCAGCAGTATTGAGCTCCACAGGCGCCTCAAGAAGATTCGCCTTCGCCCACGCGAGCTTGGGATCGGTATCCAAAGGCAGATTACCGTCGGCCTGAAACGGCAGCTCTTCAACATCAAAGCCGTAATCCCGCAGTAGGAACGACGCCTGATACAGACGTCGCTCGCGTTGGGGCATTGTAGGAGGATGGCCAGCCAACGGCGTCTGAGGCACCGGGCTGAACCCGCTGAAATAGGCCCGCGCCAGGCCCAGCTCCCGGTAGAGATATGCCGAGGTCAGCAAAAGCTCCACGTCCGGTTCACCTACAGCTCCAACCACAAACTGCGTTGAGAGACTTGGACGTCGACCTGGTCCCGTCTTTCGCAGCTCGTCTGCCCAGCGCAACCGTTGTAGCAGCCCCTCGGTGAACTCCTTGCGCGGTGCCAGGTCAGTCAAACGCTGGGCGTTGGGGGCCTCTAGATTCAGTGAGACACGATCGGCCCAACGCAGCGTTTCCGCAACCTGAGAGTGCTCAACACCGGGCATCAGCTTTAGATGCAGAAAGCCCGAAAACCGATACCGGCGCCGCAAGATTTCGGCAACGGCGATGATCCGATCCTGGGTAGCTGGACCGCCATCCACCACACCCGAGCTCAAGAAGATGGCCTTGACCAAGCCCTGCTGCCACAACCGATAACTCAGGCCCGCCAGCTCATCGGCGGAGAAAGTCGCGCGGCGGACATCGCGCCCAGCACGAAAGGCGCAATAGCGGCAGTCGTTCTCGCAGACCGAGGAGACCAGGGTCTTGAGCATTGGCATCCGGCGCCCGCCTGGCAACGTCGCGTGCGAGATACAATCACGCAGATCCACCGGTGTGCGACCTGCAGGAACACGCTGCCCCAGCAGTCCCACGTCTTCTGCCGGCTCGACCTGTGCTGCTGGCCCAAGCAACTGAAGTTTCGCAATGGCGTCCATAGCATAACTCTCAGAACCATGATACGAACAAGGGTTCTAAAAGTCAAGCTTTTTGCCTCCATCTTATCTGGTGTAGAATAGGTTGGTACTTCACCAGCTGAAAGGAGTTGACCTATGCGTTTTGCCATCGTGGGCGGTGGCGTCGCTGGAATCACCGCAGCAATCGACCTGGCTCGCCGCCAACTGGGAGAGATCACCGTCTACTCCGACGAGGAGTACCCTTATTACTACCGTCCTCAGCTCACCGAGTTCCTGGCCGGCGATCTTCCGTTGGGTCGCCTGCTGCGACGTCCTCTCTCCTGGTACGAAGCGCAGGGCATTGACTTACGCGTGGATCGACCAGTGAAGGCGATTGATCTCCAGCGCAAGTCGGTGACCGTCGACGGTCAACCCGTTTCCTACGACAAGCTCCTATTGGCGATGGGAAGCCTTCCCTTCTTGCCCCCTATCGAGGGCATCGAGAAGGCGGGCGTCCGCACGTGGCGCACGCTGGACGACACGCTGGAGATGGAGAAAGCTGCCGTCACCTGCCAAGACATCGCCGTGATAGGTGGTGGGTTACTCGGCCTCGAAGCGGCTCGCGGGCTCAAATCGTTCTGCGCCAGCATCACCGTGCTGGAGTATTTCCCACGCTTAATGCCCCGGCAACTGGACGAACCGGGGGCCCGACTACTGCAGAGCTTTGTCGAATCCCTCGGCATCCGGGTGATCGTCGATGCCCGAACCGAGGCCTTTACGGGCGACGAGCGCGGGACGGGGGGACAGTTACAGACCGGTGAACTACATCCGGCAC
>PWVB01000403.1 GCA_003562365.1 Anaerolineae bacterium | reverse complement strand
GCCGATTTATCTGTCCGTTGAATAAGATGGCAGGTATAGGGGGGCGCGTGTCCAGCCGCTTGTCATGAACCTGAGCTCAAGACTCTACACAGGACCGGCGATGGAAACGAGGTTAGGTTGGCTTGCACTGCTCTTCGCGTTCGCTCTAGTCGGCTGCGGTGGTGGAGGGGGCGGTGGCACCCCCGACGCGGATCCCCTCCCTCCGGAGCCATCTCCACCCGCCCCGGAACCCGCCCCTGAGCCGTCTCTAACGGCCAGCGCCTCCGGCGTCCTGAACGTCGCGGAGGGTCAGGGTCTCGATGGCACCACCAACAATCCCAACGACCCCGTGATCGATAACGACACGGTGGGGGGAGGCGGTCAACCGGTGTTCCTTCCCCTCACCATCGGCGGGTACGCCAACAGCGAGACCGACGAGTGGGACATCTATCGAGTCAACCTCCAAGGTCCTACCCGTTTTGTGCTGACGATCGCCGATCACGAGGGCAGCGATCTGGATCTATATCTCGCGGAGATCGATGGCACCATCATTGACGCTTCCCTGGGAACCGGCCCGCTGGAGATTCTCAAGAGCAGGCCAGGGCAAGTGGGCGAGTTCTTGGTCGCGGTACATGCATTCGAGGGGGCCGGCAACTACCTACTCTCGGTTGGCGGCGACCCAGTTGGGGCGAACGTACTTCAACCGGTCCAGGACGGTCTTCGGTTGAGTCTCGATTTCGTGTCAGAGGAGCTCATCTTGAAGGGCAGGGCCATCGCTCCACCGACCGAGCAGGGCACGATTCGTCCCTCCTTGGTCGCCGAAGAGATCGGGGCTGCACAAGGGCTGCGCCCCAAACTCGTTGCGCCATCCGGCATGGCCCTGATGGCCACCGACACGGAGGATACCCGGATCCACAGCCAACAGGCTTGGCGCGAGTCGCCGTTCCCACTTGGGTACCGAGACGATGAGCAGGAAGGGAAGGCCCGCGCACTTGCGCTGATCAAGACGCTCCGGCGCGACCCGAACGTCGAGTACGCTTATCCGAACTATCGCGTGTACGCCAATGCCGTACCGAATGATGAGTTCTTCAATTATCAGTGGCATTACCGCCAGATCAATCTACCCCAGGCGTGGGATATCACTCGGGGCAGCGACGCGGTGGTGGTTGCGGTGATCGACACTGGCGTGGCCCACACCCATCCCGACCTTGCGAGCCGGGTATTGCGCCGGGCAGACGGCAGCGTCGTCGGTTTTGATTTCATCAACCTCGGGCCGGATGGCTTCGATCCGGGGGACGGGGCATTTGGCGTCGGCAGCAGTTTTCACGGCACGCACGTCGCAGGCACCATCGCCGCTGCCACCAGCAACGAAATAGGCGTCGCCGGAGTCACCTGGAGCGGGAAGTTCATGCCCCTGCGGGTGCTGGGCCGGGGTGGCGGCACGGACTTTAATGTTGCTCAGGCAATTCTGTACGCGGCCGGCTTGCCCAATGTATCCGGTACAATTCCACCGGTTCGCGCCGATATCATCAATCTGAGTCTGGGTCCCAGAAACCAGCTTTGTTCGCCGCTCCCACCAGTTTCTTCCCACTTGCGGCAAGCACTCGAGGGCGCCATCAGCGCCGGCTCGGTCGTGGTCATTGCGGCAGGGAACGACAACTGCGGTGTTCCAGCTCCGATGAGTACCGTCGAGGGCGTGATCAACGTCAGTGCCGTAGATCTTGGCAGCCGCAAGGCTCGGTACTCGAACTTTGGCCCCACAGTGGATGTCGCTGCCCCGGGCGGCGATACGACAGCGGATCTCGACGGTGATGGCATCCCAGACGGCGTTCTGAGCACCTGGGTCGACGATACCGGAGGGGAATTTCGGTTTGGATACCGAGTCTTCGACGGCACTTCGATGGCGGCACCGCACGTGGCCGGGGGGATTGCGCTGATGCGGTCAACAAACCCCTCCCTGACACCGAACGACATCAATAGACTGCTAGCCGGCACACATCCGGACCCTGCCGCTGGGCCCATCACGCGGGACCTCGGGGAGCCGGGTCGGGATGACCTCTTCGGCCACGGGCTGATCGATGCCTTCCAGGCAGTCAACGTCGGCCTCCACGTCGCTGGCGGGGTGGAGGAGGCGCCACCCGCTGACACCCCCGTTCTGGCGGTGTCGCCGGAGTCGTTGAACTTTGGTTCCGCCCTGACTTCGCTGCAACTGATAATCAGCAACCCCTCGGATGGGCAACTAATAGTGAGCGAGGTCACGCCAAGCGTTCCTTGGATATCTGTGGGCGTGGCCGACTTTCCGACCCTTGCCGTTACGGTGGACCGCTCTTTTCTTCCCCAGGGCAGCTCCGTGGGCGCGCTCTTGATTCGCTCAAACGCTGGAGATAAGACCGTGCCTGTATTTGCAAGGACCCAAGCTACCGCGACAGGCGGTGACGTTGGCACCGTCTATGTTCTGGTCGTGGACGCCGACAGCCTGGAGACTGTGAGCGAGGCCGTAACGAGCGCACGCGAGGGATATCGTTACGAGACCGGTGCGTTCCCGGCCGGAGAGTACCTCATCGTGGCCGGCACGGATCGCAATGACGACGGTTTCATCTGCGATGCAGGGGAGGCATGCGGCATCTACCCTCTGTTTGATAGCCCTTTGCTGCTTGAAATGGAAGGCGAGATGCGCGATCTCGATTTCGCCGTATCCTATGAGTTTTCGGTTGGTGCCAATCAGGGAAGCAATTCGGCGAATGTCGAGAGGCTTACTCGCCTCAAGCGGTTGGACCTAGGCGGCGAGTAGCACTCCGGTCTTGCTTTGGGCTTTCCATGCCGGTGCGTCGGCTAGCGATGGAGTACGTCATGCAGAAAGTGAAGGGAGGTCCTCGGGATGCCGCGGCACGCTGGTGGAGGCGGGGCTCTCGGCACAGCACGAGCCGATTGATCCATGCCGTCGTTATGCAGGCGGCCGTACTTGCAGGGTTATTGGTGGGGTGTATGCGATCTGATCAACCTGTTCATATGCACCTTTTTGAGAGTGGTATGCATGCGGCAATTGGCGAAGACACCATGCAGTTCCGCTTGGTGGAAAATAAAACGGAGTTCGCCACGTTATACGACCAAATTCATGCTACCGTACTACCTAGGCCGGAGCCGCCGTCGCTCGATTTCGATTCTGCTTACGTGCTTGCGGCCTTCATGGGGCGCCGCTCCACAGGTGGTTACTCCATCGTGTTTCACGAAAATGCCTATTGGCAAGGCGAGAGGGTGACGGTGACTGTGGGCATACACGCACCACCTGCTGATGCGGTCGTCCCACAGGTCATCACCGCACCTTATTCTTTGGCGTTACTGCCGAAAGGAGACTATCGCCAAGTCGAGGTGTTAAGCACTGCTGGCGAACGGCTTGCCGTACTGGAGGCCCCCTGAACAGTAACGCCAACGATTAATAGATCGGCCCAGCAACGTCTCACTCCTCGTTTTGAGGTTTTGTATGTTTCACGCCAGTCCGTCATGCACTCGCACACGAAAGTCCGAGAGTTATAAGAAAAGGGGCTTTGGACCAAGCGAAACTGGTTCGCTGTAGCTCGTGGTCCTAGACTATCGTCGGAGTTGGCACCAAGTACCGGGCGTTTCCCGTTCATTCAATCAGGAAGGGATGCCTATTAAAAAAATGATGCTAGCCCGCGTTATCGAGCATAACCAACTGGCCGGACTCTGCGGATTCTGCGTGATATTTACATATTAAGGGAGGGGGTCAAGTGAAGTCTCTTGTGACGATTGTGCTTGTGGGAGTATTGCTCAGCTTGGGCGGATGCGGTGGCGGAAGTGGTTCGAGCAAAGACCTTTTTAGTCTTTGGAACGAAGTAGATACTAATGCTGCTTTGGATTTGAGAGGTGGTGAATTTGGCACGCCGATGGATTTCTCCTTCTTTTTTGAAGGGGGGGAGCAATGTGATTGCAGGCTGACATTGCTTGGGAATCAGTCATCGGGTACTTACGTAGTCAATTTCTGCTCCTATAGGTTCGGTTCAGGTATCGCAAATCCGGGTTGCAACGCATTGAACGATACAGGGTTTTATGAAAAGAGCGATAAACGTCTGACGGTAACCGGCTCGGCAGGCTTTACCGATACCTACAGGTGATTCTTCAGAGCCTGCGGTCCCCCGGTGAACAATGGCACGTTTTTCGGTGTTGTGTGCGATGCGTTCCAGGTGTTGGAACCTGCGAAGACTTAGAATCATAGGGCGCAGCCCGTTCCTGCCTAAGAATGGGACGAGCCAGGCGGTCGATACTGAAAGAACTTTGAGCAAGGTAAAGAGCATGACGCCCCAGTGCTTGGTGCCATTATACTGACTGACCCAGTGGAACAAACGGAGCATGGGCTGGAATGGGGGGCTGGGAAAGGAGCCCTGAAGCTTCGGTCCTTCGGTGCTAAAGGAAGAGAATCCAGATGACACGAATTCACCGAGCGGCAATACGGGACGGATCGAAGGATGCCGCTAGCGCTGGTAACATGTCTCCGCCACGCATATCTCCACGGCATTGGGCGAAGGTCGAGGATAAAGCCAAAGTCAGCAATCCGCATGGTTGCGGACTCTCGGGTGAGCGTATTCACTGGCCGCTTCGGGCCGGCAGCAGGCTTGGCCCGAGATTCAGCCCGCATGCAGCCCGCATGCAGCTTGATCCGGTGGACGCCAGACGGGCTGTCCGCAAGCAGTGATCGGGGGCGGCGCGGGTTACCGCCCGCGATGTCTTCCGGGGCCGACTCGGGCTGCGCTTGCCGTCCATGGTCTGCGTCTGTTGGGCTGGGAGCTGAGGTCCATTCGTCTCAGCAACTGCGCGTTGATCGCAACGATGACGGTGCTGGCCGACATCAGTACCGCACCAACGGCAGGTGACAGGAGGATTCCCCAGCCG
>PWVB01000003.1 GCA_003562365.1 Anaerolineae bacterium | reverse complement strand
GGGGATGGGCTTGGCATGAATTCCTCCTGTGTCGATAGAGTTTCGAGAGACCCTATCATAACACAGGGCGACCACGTCAGCCCATCCCTCTCTCAAAATGGCCAAAGTCCAGATAGATAGCGTCCACCCAGGTTGACTAGGAAGGGAGACCTATGATGAACCAGCAGCAATTTCAGCGGGATGTGTTGTCTACGGCGGCGGGCGATCTGGAGATCACTTTTCTCGGCCATGGGACGCTGCTCTTCACCTTTTCTGGAAAGCAGATCCACGTCGACCCCTTTGGCCGAGTGGCGGATTATGCGCAGCTCCCGAAGGCTGATCTGGTGCTGGTTACTCATGATCACTTCGATCACCTTGATGCCGACGCGCTGGCCAAGATTCGCACGCCAGAGACGGAGGTAATTGTGGCGCAGGCCTGCGTAGGCAAGGTCGACAATGCGATGGTGATGCATAACGGCGAGACGTGTGAGGTCGCCGGTATCCCCATCATCGCCGTGCCGGCCTACAATATCCTGCACAAGCGCGACAGCGGACAGCCCTTCCATCCCAAGGGGGCTGGCAACGGTTACGTCCTCACCTTTGGCGATCTGCGCGTCTACGTGGCGGGCGATACGGAGAACACGCCGGAGCTCAAGGCGCTGGAGGGGATCGATGTCGCCTTCCTGCCGATGAATCTGCCCTACACGATGTCGCCGGAGATGGCGGCCGACGCGGCACGGGCTCTCTCACCGGAGATCCTCTACCCTTATCACTTTGGCGAAACCGATACCGCGCAGCTCACCCGCCTGCTGAGCGACACCGACATTGAGGTGCGGATCCGCGATCTGGCATAGGATGCCTATCGCCGTCGGCGCCAACCCGGCCCTGCGGGAATGCCAACCCATTTCAACGTCGACTGCCGCCGATGGCGTGGTATGCTGATAGCTGATGCTCGTTGACCAGCGACTTTTCGCTAAGGAGGTCACGCATGTCCAAGCGCCGCGATCCTTCCGGTTTCGGCAGCCAGCCGGAGCCTCTTGAGCACGCAACAGAACACATTGACAAACGCCCGCAGGAGACCACCGGTCTGGGCCAGCTTGTCGTCGACGGTGAGCCCATGGCCGAGGTCCGCTACACAGCCACCCTCATCGAGGAAGGGGGCCCCAAGAGCCAGCCGGCAGGCCCCATTTTCACAGGCCACGGCATCCTGACATCTACCAGAGATGCGGATATCGAGCCGGGCGACACCGCATACATCCTGCATTTGGAGAATGGGCACAGCGTCCCCGTGATCATCGAGGCCCAAGTTGGTGATCGGGACTATCGTTTCAGGGTTCAGCGCGCCTGATCGGCATTCTTGGCACTGCGGTCTGGGCTTAGGAGCACTGCTGCTTCTGTTCGCCACGGTCTGCGGTGTCGCTACTGGGCCGTCCCCACCTTCTTCAGCGCCGACAGTCACAGCGCCGGTCTGTGACCGCACTCTAGAGATCATACCTGCCCCAACGCCTGAGACGCTCAAACCGCCGCCCACCCCAATCCTCGACAAGCCCGGCATTCATCTGTTGTTGGACGATGGCCGTCAGGCTTGGCCCAGCGAGCTGTGGGAAGACCACCTCGGTCACGCTCGCGAGGCCGTCGGCGCCTGGGGATACGTGACGGAACTGATCCGCAGATACGACCTTGACGTCGCCCGCTGGCAGCGCTTCATGGACCTTTGCGCAACCCTGCAACTGACGCCCATTCTGCGCCTCGCTACCACCTACGATCTGGACGCAGGGTGGTGGCGGGCGCCAGAGCCCGACGCCGACGGCACCTATAGGACTGTCGCCGGACGCTACGCCGACTTCGTTGCCGACCTGCGCTGGCCCACCGAACTCCACTACGTCATCGTGGGCACCGAACCCAACCACGGGGATGAATGGAGCGGGCGGCCCGATCCGGCGGCCTACGCACGCTTCTTGATCGACGTCGCCGATGTGCTGAAGGCGGCCGATCCTCAGGTCGCGGTTCTCAACGCCGATTTCGACACTTATACGCCGCACACGGGCAGTCTTTCATCAACGGCCTCTACTATGTGGACGCCGAGACATTCCTCGACGAAATGCATGCAGCCCATCTAGGCGTCTGGGCGTGCCTCGATCTCTGGGCCAGCCACGCCTATCCACCGGGACCCTTCACCGCCGGCCCGTGGGTGCAGATTTTTCAGATTGATATGCTCCACGACGCTGATAATCCCAACCATCTTCCCCCACCGCCGGGCATGCCCAATCGCGGCGTCAACGGCTACGAGTGGGAGCTCTTCAAATTGGCAGGCTTTGGGGTCCCACCGCTTTCGGTGATGGTCACAGAGGCTGGCTGGCGGCACGCCGAGACCGTCGACCCCGATACTACCGACAGTGGCGAACACCTGCCTGATGCAGGCACGGTGGCGATCTTCTTCGACCTTGCGCTCTATGGCAACTACGGTCGCTACCCGGGCTGGCCTGAGACGGGCTGGATTCCCTGGGCGGAGGATCCCCGTGTCGTGGCGGTGACACCTTTCGCTCTCAATGGGCACCCGCCTGAGTGGGGTCACACTAACTGGTTGGAGGTCGGCGCTGAGGGGAAGATCGTCGGTACCTACGCGCCCTTCGAGCGATGGGCTAACGGTAGGCCTGCACAGTGACGCCAGTGAGGTTCAGCGCCGGATCCCGCGAGCCCACCGTCTCCGTTGAGCGGTCGACGACTTCCACGGCTGTCAGCGCGCCGCTGCGGCATGCCGCTGGCAAATCAAGACTTAACAGATCGATCCGTCCCTGAACCGTGGTCCCCGCAATGGGCCCGGTCCAAACCTCCTGAGCGCGCGGTGCCGTCGCGACGACATTCGGCTGGCTGTGCCACTCTCGGATATCCTGTCCGAGCACTAGCGTGCTAAGGTGGGCGGCCGTGCCATCGCAGTAGGCCAGCACCTCGCCGATGGCGCTCCCGGCGAAGTCCCGGAAACCGTTGCCCGTCGTGAGCAGTAAGTGCACGTGCGTGGCTCCTGGGATGGCGAGGTCGAGTCGTACCCGCGTGGGAAAGGTGCTATGGGTGGCCGGCTCCGCTTGGGTCTGCACAATGCGCTCCGTCAGACGGAAGGGCACTCCGCCTAACGTTAGCTCGCCCGTCGGCGGCGCAGCAAAACCCTGAGTGGCGTTGGCGACGGCGTCGAGCGTCACGGGCTCATAGGCCACCATCGGCACAGGCGTGTGCGTCGCCGTTGGAGACGCGATGGAAGGGGTGGGAGCCGTAGCTGTCGGCACCGGGGTGGATGCTGTTAGCGTCGGGGCTGTCGCGGCGTTGAGGGGGGGGCTTCCCGATGCCGTCGAGGTCGCTGCTGGTGGTGCTGTCGGGCTTGCCACCACATCTTGCGCTGCCGCGGTAGAGGTCGCCGTCGGCGCCGGAGCAACGCTGCCAGCCGTCCGCGCTGCTCCAATACGTGCCAGCGCCGGCCCCACCGCGTTGGCTGCTCCCCAGGCGCTGACACCGCACAAGGCCAACGTGACCACGGCGCCGACGGCTAACAGTCCAGCCGGCATTCGGAGTCGCCGCGTCGGCGGCGGTGAAGGCGAGGTCCGTCTTGCGACAAGCGCCACCCGCATCTGCTGCGCATCTCGGAAACGGCTGTCCAGCGGCAGCGCCAGTGCCTGCATCACCGCCGACTCCAAGACCGGACTGAGATCAGCGGCAAGCTCGCGGGGCGGCTTGAACTGCTCCGGTGTCGCCATCCGGTCGCTGGCGCTCAAGGGCACCTGGCCGGTGAGTGCGTGATAGAGCGTCGCGCCCAGGCTATAGAGGTCTGACCGGGCGTCAGTGTGCTGCTGCAGCGTGCTGTACTGCTCCGGCGGCGCGTACTCCGGCGTGCCCATCCCGCGCAAAGCCGTGCGCGTCTGCGGATCACCAGGGTCCCAGAGCTTAACAAGGCCGAAATCCACCAGCACCGCCTGGCCGTCGGGGCGCAGGATAATGTTCTGAGGCTTGATATCGCGGTGTAGCACGCCTTCACCGTGACAATAGGCCAGCGCGTCCAGCAGCTGCTCGGCCCAGGCGATCACCTGTGTCTCGGGGAGGGGCCCCCGCTGCGCGATTCGCTGGGCCAGACTCTCGCCCTCGATGAAACGCATCACCAGGTAGACGTTGCCGTCCTCTTCGAAGAAGTCGGTGACGTTGACCAGGCTGGGATGGTTGAGGCGAGCCAGGACCGTCGCCTCCTGACGGAACTGGCGGCGCATCCCCGCCAGCATCGCATCGTCAAGGCCAGGTTGCGGCACCATCTCTTTGATCGCCACTGAGACATCGAGGCGCAGGTCCCAGGCGCGATAGACCGTCCCCATCCCTCCTTGTCCGAGAAGGGCGGTAATGCGATAGCGATTCTGGCGTACCGCGGCTGTGCTTGCGCTCATAAAAGTCGGCGCAGGAAACTCCCCCCTTCAGAGGAGAGAGGAATGCGCCATCCCCCTTTCTATACTCAAAGATGAACATATGTGCTATGCTATGAGCGTGAAACTGAGTGCGCAGGTCAAACTCAACACCACACCAGCACAGGCCGCCGCCCTGAAGCAGACCTTGTAGCAGGCGAATGCGGCCCGGGATTACCTGTCCCGGCGGGCGTGAGAAGCGCGCGTCTTTGGACAGTACCCGCTGCACAACCTAGCCTACTACGATACCCGGGCTGCATTCCCGAACCTCTCCCCGCAGATCGTGGTGCGCGCCATCGCTGCGGTGGCTGCTGCCTATAAGCTGGACGAGGGCACGCAGCGCACCTTCAGACGCACGGGTGCGATTGCCTACGATGCCCGGAATCTCCGCTGGTCTACTGACCGCCAGGAAGTCTCCATCTGGACCTTCGCGGGACGTCTGCACCTGCCCTACCCGTGCGGAGAAGACCAACGCCGCTTGCTCCAATCCGGGCAGGGCCAAGCCGATCTGGTCTACCG
>PWVB01000154.1 GCA_003562365.1 Anaerolineae bacterium | reverse complement strand
GTCGACCCACCGTAGGTTGACCCACCGTAGGTCGGCCTTTCGTAGGTCGGCCTCTCGTAGGTCGACCCACCGTAGGTCGGTATCTTGTAGGTTGGCCCACCGTAGGTCGGGGGTCCAAATCGGATACTTGCTTCGCACAGTATTGTACTCATCAACGCCGTGACTCAGGATGGCCCTGGCGAGGGCTTGTTCGCGTAACCAATGCCCGTCATCATTCTGAAAATGCTTTTTCATATCAACCCTCCTTTAGACTGCGCGGATTTTTACTTCTCGCCCCGGCTCAACTTTGATGTCCCAGGTACCAGCGAACTCATCGCTGATCATATCGTCAGACAGGAGCATGTTTACGAAGTTGTTGAAATACTCACGCACCGCGATCACGTCGTCTGTGTGCTTCCCAAGACTTTCGTGAATGTCTTCAACGAACTGCGCTAACAACTGCTCTGGTTTGCTGTCCCACTTTTCTTCTGCGCACATCTCGCAGAAGGCTTCGCCGTCCACAGAGTGCTGTACGTGATCTTTGCCACAAACCACGCCACATTCGTCGCATCTCACAACGTTGTATGTTTTGAGATAGCTGTCTGGGACTATATCCAGTGATACTTCGCGCCCTAAAGTTTTCAGTGCTTCTTCCAGGTCGTCGGCGAGCACCGCGACCTGCTCGTTTTCGTTTTCATACAGCTCGTACTTGCGTCCCAAATCGCCCAGATTTACTATTGTGCCCATATATCACCTCGTTATGAAACAATTTTGGGGAGACAGGGCCCCATTACCCCATCTCCCCTTACCCAAAGGAGGAAAATCATAGAATACTGCCTCGCCAGGCAGTTATTCCTCTGCCAGGTACTCCTGAAGCGCGTATAGCACTTCGTCAGCGACATCCAGATACTCAGCGATCTCTTCCCACATGTAAGCAAGCGCGTATTCCGCAATCTCATGGAGAAGCACTTTTACCACGTGATCGCCGAGGAGTAATCTACATCTGTAAGCACCATCAACCATAGCTCATTCTCCTGTTATACTACGACGATTTTCGCGAGATGCCAATTCTTCACTAGTGTTCATGAGTTGTCCTTAATTTCTGCGCAGAATTTAGCATAGCCAGGAGGACTTGAACCTCCAACCTACGGTTTTGGAGACCGTTGCTCTTCCAATTGAGCTATGGCTACGAGTAAACACTGGTGAGCCGGACGCTACCACAGAGGTTATTAAAACGGAACCGGCTCGTCCTCTTTCCATTCATAAACCTCGCAGGGGTCGTACTCCTGCCACCCGCAGGAGCTACAATCGAACCGGGCTTATATGGCAAGCCCGGAGTTGAACCGGGAGCAACTGGCGGCCTACCGCCCTTGCCAATCCTTAACAAATCTTACTGCCGCAGGCAGTTATTTCTCTGTTGTTACCCAAACAACTGTCTGCGGGACGAAACCTAAACGGTCGGGGAGCTCCGGGCTGTATCCAGTCACCACATTCACCTGGTCTTCTGGCGATAATGTTGAGTCGTTGACCGCGCTGATGTAGAAGCTGTCACCATCGACAACTTGGCCGGTCGCGCCCAGGAGTCCGTATGTACTTGTGACGACTATTCTATACCACTCTTCGTCAACTGCCAAATCGTATGTGCCCGTGTCGCCGACGGTGATAAGTTGCTTGGCGTGCGGGAGTGTTTCGATGAAGTCGCAGAAGACCCGCCACTCGTTTAGTTTGTGATTGCGGCGGTCGGTATAGATGCGCCGCAGAGCTTGGTATGATAGACGGCCATAGCGGGTTTGGAGGAAGCCAGGGGGGAGTGTGGCGGCCAGTTGCTCTACGGTTGTCCCTTTCGTTTGCGCGTACACCAGGAATCGCCCAACCATGTCCTCCGGTGTGTTGATGAAATGTTCTGCGCAGAACTCGTCGACAACGCCGTCCCCGTCCAGGCGCAAGGCTTTGACCTTGCGCATTAGCGTGTGCATGGTGCTTTCAGAGCAGGCGTTCCAATCGAACGGCTCTTCATCATCTGGGGGCACAACTACATCGTACCGGTAGGTGTCGAAGTGCCGCCACCAATACAGCGGAGCCTTAATCTTCAACCACACCACAATCTGACGAACGCCCTTGCTGTGGCTGTCTCCGGCCAAGATGAGTCGCTGAAGCAGCGCCGTGTCTTTAGGTCCCAGATAAAACTCACATGGCTCGAATTCGGAATCATGCTCTGACTCCCAACTAGCTCGCGCCCCCAAGATGGCGGCCTCAAAACCGCCGATTTGCAACAAATTAACAATCATCTTTAACCTCCGGTGTAAAGACTTTTTCGTATTTAACATCGTCTAGCATTATAGCGTTATCCCGGCGATGTGTAGCGCGCGTCTGATGTCGTGAAGTTTGCGCTCCGCCCGAATCACATCGTCACGCAGTCTCGCGGCCTCGCTCCTGGCTTTGTTCGCTATGTCCGCATTGCGGTTAGCGGTTTCAAGTGCCGATTTGTGAGCTTCTTTATATGCCTTGAGGTCTACCTCCAAGAGATAGGTGCTGCGAATCTGCGCATGGAGATCTTCGACTTGTTCTTTGAGCCTGTGCGCCCGCCGTCTGGTTTTGGCGATCTCGGCTGCGAAGTTACCACACATCCGGCGCTTCTCTTTCAGCTTGTCACGAGTTTCTTGATGCGCGGCCCGCTCGCGCGCCAACCCTTCCTCCATCTGGCTGTACTTGAACTCCATTCCGCACAGCCTGCGTTCAGCAAATTCCAGCTGCGCGTATATTGGGCCAACGTCGGTGTTCTCTTCCCGTAGCGCCGCGTTTTCTCTGGTGAGCTCTAAGACCAGTCCGTCTAGCTCGTAGTTGTGCTGTGTTACTTCCGCGAGTTCAACTCTTAGTTCTGCGACTTTTGCGTTGAGGTTTTTAACGACCTCGTTTGTGTCTATATCGCAAAGCTCATCCACAATACTTTTCTGTGTCATAACGCCTCCTGTATTTCAATTAGCGCCTCTAGGGGTAGATCCAGCAGCGAGACGGCGTGATCCCAACCCTCCCACCCAATCCAAGCAGCGTTACCAACAACCTCGTCGGTGGCCGTATGCGTCACGCGCAAGTACCACGAGTCACTTGCGAGAAACTTGCTGTACTCATACACCTCTGCCTGTAGAGCTTCGTAAGCCAGCTCTTGGGTTTCTGTGTTCCAGTCACCAAACTGGTCTACTACCTCTTTCTTTGTGATGTATATGAACCCCAATTGCCTGCAATCCCATGGACAGTTCCACGGATACCCAATCTGGTTAGTGTTGAGACCTATGTATCCGCCATGGCGCGCCACGTATACGGGGACAGCCAGGACTTCTTGTAGCGCTGCGTCGATGACGCGATTGCGTGTTTTGTGAAACTCTTCAAACGAGTTCTCGTACTCTTCGTCAGCTAGTTCGGCGGCGGCGTAAGTGTCCTTTACACTGCTGTAGTGTTTTTCGTACAAACTCTGCCACCAAAGATCTTCGTCCAGCTCTTCGATCTCTGGGTTAATCGCCGCCGCGATGTTGTCCCAACATTCCTCCGGCGTGAGGGTCACATCTAGCGGGCCAATCTCGAAGTCCCAAGCAAAGGCCACCAAATGCCCTACGGCCCACTCCCTGGGGTTATTGTCGTTGTCTTCAAACAACTCCAATCGGTAATTCTCGGTCTCTAACGTATCCATTAGACCTCCTTGCAGCCGTCGCATAGGGGTATGCGCCCGGTGGGGTTTTCGTTTTGACAAAACCACTCTCGGCATTTCTCGCATTGCCACAATGGGCCAGAGCATACGGTCTTCGAGTGGTTTGTGCTATGGCAAACAGCCTCGCCCTCGATGGCGACAATTCCTTTCGGGCAGTTGTCTCCCCATACAGCGGGTGGCGGGCAATACGCCCACACCTGGTTTCCAGGGCTGTCCAGGTTGCCCTGTCCGGGATAGCACAGTGAGCACAACTGTACCCGCAGAGCCCATTTGGACCAAAGAACCTGGGTGTTGATCTCTCTGCTGATCGCTACGTACTCAGCATCGGGATCTTTGATCTCCGCCAGTGGAAGATCGGGGATTTCCACTGAACAAACTTCTTCGTCCAGCCCGTAAACATAATCGCACTGGTCGATTTCTGCGCAGATGTTTTCTGCGTCAGGATCGTCGGCGTATTCCTCCATGCAGTCCTGGTAGGTGAGGTCTATGCCGCCGTATAACATGTCCTCCATTAACCACTCCGGGCTGAGGTTGTGAACCACCCCAACCACACAGTCTGCATGTTTTACCATCCCATCACCTCCAAACACATCAGCGAGATGCGCGATACAACTATTGACATAATGAACACCATTGCGACGAACCACAAATCGTCGGTGTGTGAGATAGTCAATATATCGTGGGCGTACATTACCAATAGCGCGAACGCAAACGTTATTGGCCCTATCCCGAAGTATTTTTGCAAAACCTTCTTCACAAGTTTACCTACTGTCATTTTTGTTCCTCCGTACTATAGAGATTTCACAATCTGGCAAGGACTCTGGGCGTTCAAACTCGCGCCGCTTCCAGTACAAGATACCCGCGCGAGCCATCGCGCGCTCGACATCGCCATCTTTTAGATAGTTGTCCACTATCCCTGCGAAGCAGATATTTGCCGGGGTGTCTACCACAACAACCTTCACGCTTAACCCCATGTCTTGGGCTGTCATTACCAAGCCAGGGAGAGAGGACTCCGGGCCGAACACTCCCTCGATCACCGTTGTTGGTGCTGACAATGACGAGATTTCGAGCAGAGCGTTGTACATGCGGTCTTGCCATGTCGTGTCGTCTGCCCAAAACCTGCGCATGTCGATGCGTGGAGTTTCTGCGCAGAAGTTCTGTGAGACGTAGGTACTTTTGCCGCTTCCCGGCAGACCGGTTACGATAATTAGATCATTCACTTTCTTCTCCTAGTTTTTGAACTGACATAATC
>PWVB01000324.1 GCA_003562365.1 Anaerolineae bacterium | reverse complement strand
GTCACCCGCAGCCCACGCCTGGACGCTTCCGGCGCACGCTGCAGGGGCAGCCATTTCCCGAGACTTACCCCTTGCCGGAGCGAATTCGGGAAAAAGCGTCCGTGACGGACCACCTCCCTAAGGGGATCGCGGGCCATCGACGCCAAGCGCGGCCTGTTGAAGCCGCCGTAAGCGGCTAAACGCTCCCTTTTCTATCGATTTTGGTAAGGTTCCTATCACCGGAGACTTCTCCGGTCATTTTGGATTGCTCGAATAGTCTGAAAAAGTGATGCTCAGTCCATCCATTTACCGGAAAGTGAAGTTTCATCACCTCCAAGTATAGCCTAGAATTAGAAGCGAGCTGAAAAGGGTTGTCATTGTTTGGCGTGATTTTCGTCAGCAGCCACTCCCTTTTCAGGCTTGGTCAGCAGCGATAGCCAGGCGATGTAGTGGGACGCGCTGGTCTCTCCGCGTGCAGACAGTTTTTCTGCTCGCAGAGCACCATTCATGATGCCCGTTCGCTAACTGGGGCTTACGGTCCGACGCGCCGGGCTACAAAGGCATCGCTTGCCGGTGGACCCAGTAGCATCTCGTCGCCGTCCGCTGACAGCAGGATCACGATAGGCTCGCGATCCCACTCGGTGGTCTCGCCGGCCTCCGGGTCCCAGTCAACGTGGACGAGGTCTCCTTGCCAACGGCGCGGTCCGTCTGATCTCAGCTCCAAGTAAAAGCGCTCCAGCTCCTCGATACCGGAGCGGTCTGTATACTCGTCTATCAGGCGCAATCGCATTCGCCCATCAGCTTCTAGCTGAAGTTGAAAGCGTTCGCTCGGTTCCCCGTCGTCCTCCACGAGCTCCCACTCACCTTCCAGTGCCCGCAGCGCCGTGAGTTCGGCAGGCTCGGTGCCAGCAAGGGGGAGGAGGTCGATCGCGGCAATTTTCCACTCGAGGTTCTCTATTTGCAGGGCAAACTGCCATCGGCGGCTGAGGTCATCATCCCAATACCCTAAGACTAACACCGTTGCAGTCGAGTCAGACAGCTCCTCACTGGCGATTTCGTAGGCGGTGGGCCCATCCTGAATGCCGTAAGCAGTGGGCACGAACGCAGCCGAGTTGAAGGTGGCTGCGTAGGAGGCAGTCATCAGTGATCTGGCTTGCTCATAGTTCAGTGTCGCCTCTGGAACGGTGCCCAGCGTAGCCTTGATGAACTGATCCACCACGGCTGCCGGCGTTTCTAGGCGCTCATCGGAGACAGCGGCTTTTGTGGGGGCTGGCCCTCGTGTGTTGGCGGTTGGCAGGACTGGTGGCAAAGCCGGTGGGCTATCCTGTTCCTGCCGCCACAGGTAGACACCACCCGCTGTTCCGAGAATGCAGACCATCAGGAGCCCACCTACGAGCAGGCCGATCAGAATGGGTACGTGGGCCTTGGAGGGCGTAGGCGCTGATGAGGATGGATCTGCAGTGGAGGGTGGTGCCGGCGGCGGGCTCACTGGAGGTGGACTCGCTGGCGGTGGGGTTGCTGGGAGTGTCAATGGGTGCTCCAACGATTGCCCACACTCTCTGCAGAAGCGCTCGTTGCGGTTCAGGGGGGCCCCACACTGGTGACAATAGCGCGCTTGTGTATCCGGATTGGTCATGCTTTTCTCCTCAACTTGACAACATCCTACACGCGCCCCACCAACTCGGCAAGTCCACAGCCCAGTTCGGCGACATCGCGCTTGGTATGGCGGTTGACGCTACAGGACTTTCTCGCGACAATGTGACGCTCTGCGTGTGACTGGCTGGTCGCGGTGATCGACTAGCGATCAGTCACATCGAATCGTTCGGGCAGCCGGATACCAGCACGGCGTGCGATGGCGACGGCGCGGCTCTTGGCCTCTGCCATGATCTCGTCTTCGTTGACCACCAGTATCTCACCCTCCCGCATCAACCACTGACCGTCGACCATCACGCTCTCGATGTTGTGCGCGTGCATAGCCGTGACCAGGTTGGCGATGGGATCGTGCATCGGGAGCATTGCCGGAGAATTCGGGTTTATGACCGCGAGATCGGCCTTCTTCCCAACCGCTAAGGATCCGATCTGATCCTCCCATAGCAAGGCTCGCGCAGCGTCACAGGTGACCATCGCTAATACGGTCTGTGCGGGCACCACGGTGGGATCAAGGGTACGGCCCTTGTGTATCAATGATGCCAGCCACATCTCGTCAATCAGCGTCATGCGGTTGTTTGATGGCGCACCATCCGTGCCTAGGGCAACGCAGACACCTGCTTCGAGCATCTCTGGGACCTTGGCGAATCCCAGCACGCGCATTGCCGCGGCCGGATTGTGGGAGACCTTGACACCGTGTTCAGCGAGCATCCCGATCTCAGCGTCGGTAAGCCAGACGGCGTGGACGGCGAGAAAGTTGGAATCCAGTACACCTAGGTTACGTAGATGGGTCACCGTGGTGGCGCCGCGCGTGTCAAGCGCAAACTGTACCTCCTCCTGGATTTCGGCAACGTGCATATGGACTCCTACACCGTGCTCATCCGCCAGCGCCTTGGTGCGCAAGATAAGATCGTCGGAGTTATTGAAGATAGTGCGCAGGCCGAACCAGGTGCGGATGCGTCCCCCAGCCTGCCCGTGCCAGCGTTTGCAGTTGTCTACTTGAATCTCGATGGCCTTGTCCGTGGACTCCTTCCAGCGGTCGGGCAGCCCCGCTCCCGTATCCATCGTGGAGCGGGCCAGGATGCCGCGCAGGCCCAGCTCCAGCGTGGCACGCCCCATACCGTCGACGAATTGGCCGCCCGGCTCGGCAAAGCAGGTCACCCCACTCCGAATCTGCTCAAGTCCACAGAGCAGGGAGCTAACGTAGCTATCCTCCTCCGTCATCGCGCTCTCATAGGGCCATATACGCTCCGTTAACCAGGTGAGCAGATTGACATCGTCGCCGAGGCCGCGGCCCAGCTGTTGCGATGTGTGCACGTGGGTGTTGATGAGCCCGGGTAGGATCCAGCGCCCGCGCAAGTCGATGCACGTGGTGCCGATTGTGGGCTCCATCGCCACCGATGTCACTATGTCTTCAGACTGCCCTATAGAAACAATTCGATCATCCTCAATGAGTACAGCGCCGTCATTTAGCTGACGGCGATCGATGTCCATCGTCACGATGCTAGCATTGTAGAGCAGCGTTCGCGTCATAGTACCTCCTCATAGCGTTCTGCTGATGGTCATTATACAGGCCGCAGGAGCCAACGGCCAGCTGAGGGCTCTTTATCTGTCGCTCTTCGTGACAAATCGTCAGGAACCGCTGCCGAGGGCGCGTGTACCCCGAGGCAGTTGGTCCAGGACGGAGTACCCCGTAGAACTGGCTTAAGTTGGGCAGAGCCTGGGCGGTAGGTCTGGAAAGCTGTGAGACATGCGGTCGGTGAAATCCCAGGCGAAAACCTGGATCGGTCGTATCACGATAGCGACCTCTCCATCGCTGCGCCGAAGCAGATCGCGTGCTAATGGGGCGTCTAGATTGCCCACGTAGCGTGTTATCAGGCGCGCTAACACGGCGGCACCCGTCTCGGCTTCGATCGCTGCACGTCCCTGACCCCGCACGCCACAGTAAGGCGGCAGATCAGCGGCGATCTCAAAAGCGCACCGAGGCTCACCTCGTAGATAAGCGACCACGCGCGCCGAAGACTGGGTAGCACACTTAAGGAGGCCATCCTCGTACAAGTACCAGAGTGAGAGCACCATCGGCCAGCCAGACTGTGTCACACAGGCCAGCCGGATGGGGATGGCGGTCTGTTGTAGATAGCGTTCCTGCGATGGTGTGAACATATCCATACTCCCTTGGAGATCCTGTGGACCTGCTATATCCTGATGCAGTATTCAGGCGCGCTGCGTTAAGTGTAAATCGCTTACGCCCCTGGACGCGACGTCCCGACGTCAAGGTTCCCAATCGGCGAAGGCGTCAATCACGGGCCTGATGTCGTCCATCATCGGATAGAGGATTGGGCAGGTCACTCCCGCAGCGATATGCTCGGCCACTTTCGCGCGATACTGGTCGGCAGTGCCCACTGCCATGATGTTACGCACCACCGCATCAGGAATCAACTTGCTGGCGCGGGTGTAGTCGGCCTCGGCCTCGGTCGCGGGACAGCTCATCAGCGACTGGACTTGAGCCAAAAGGTCGTAGTCGGCGCCACTGGCCTTCATTATATGGGGTTCAGTGGCTAAGTAGTAGGCAGCCAATTTCTTGGCCTCGGCCATCGCCAGGTCAGGGTACTGATCGGAAAGGTAGCAAACGATGAGCTCAGGACGGTCCACCTCCTCGAGCCGTTTTCCAGCTTTGACGGCCCCTCGCTCTATCCGCGCGACGGCGTCACGAATGTAGGCCGTCGAGACTACATAGTTCAGGCCCACCCCGTCGCAGATCTCGCCGCCTAGCTCCAGCATCTTTGGGCCGGTAGCGCCAATGTAAATTGCGGTATCGCGAGGCGAGGTGTCGCCGAAGGCAGCGTCCAGCTGTACCCGGTCAAGCTGGACAAATCCGCCAGCATAGGTAACCGGTTCCATCGTGAAGAGCTGCCGCAGGACCTCGATGTGCTCGCGCATTACTTTTAGTGGCGTGGTTTATCTTTGATCGAAAAACCCTAGTGCACTTTGGCATAAATAAAGTTCCGGTTATACACTCAGGGGCTTGCCTTTATAAGTCCACTTGAAAGGCTTGGCCATCGTGTCATTGTAAGGTAGGACCACACTAAACCGTGGTCGGCAGGCAATTTGACAAGAGAGGATCCATGAGCACAATCCGATTTGGCAATCAAGTGAAACGGAGCGTGAACCCACGGATCCTCAAGCCACATTTTGCCCTAACCCTGAGTGTTTGGCAAGCGGCCAGATGAGTAAAGGTAACATCACGATTCACAGTCAGCAGGAGAAGCGCTACTACTGCAAGGTGTGCGGGAAGACATTTGCGGAGACCAGGGGGACGAT
>PWVB01000394.1 GCA_003562365.1 Anaerolineae bacterium | reverse complement strand
CTGGCGACGCTGATGCGGCGCCATGAGAATCTGGTGCACGCGGTGGTGCGCCAGCAGTGGAGCGGCCCCAGGCGCTACGCTGACATCGTGCACGAAGGGCGGATTGGACTGCAGCGCGCGATTCTGAAGTACGATCCCGAGTGACGACTGGTTACTGTCTGCCGGCCGCATCTCTCGTCTTCCCAGCCGACGATCCCCCGCATCTCTCAGGCCCGCCCCAGATGCCACGTTGATTCTTCATTGCTGATCATAACACTGCTTGATATTCCCGCCAACGATGATATCATACCGACATCAAGAAGCCAATATCACCTATGACAGAAGAACAAGTACTCAGAACACTGCCCGATCGGCCGCATCGATACTGCCCTGACTGTGAGGTTAGAGTTGCCGAGGGGGCCAAGACCTGTTTGATGTGCGGAGCAACGCTCCCTGATCCCGACGCCCGCCTCCCCCTACAGGCCTCACACTCCAATGCCGACCAGGTAGATCCATTGGCGACTGACTCGTCAGAGGTAAGGATGCAGAGCGCACGACCGCTGCGCATTGCCATACTGGCGCTGATCGCGGTGGTTGTCCTCAGCGGATCGGTGGTCCTGGGGCTCAACCTGTCTAGCGGCAATGCGGGACCGGTCGCAGCGCCCAGCCTGACACCGACAGAAACGACGACGCCAACGGTCACAGCTTCGCCAACCACGACGCCATCGCCCACGCCAACCCCCTTACCCACCGCAACCCCGACGCCCCTCCTGCCGATCGAGCACGTCGTGCAACCCGGCGATACATTAGGAGGTATCGCGCTAGAGTATGGGCTCACCGTCGATCAGGTCGTCGCCTATAATGATCTCGAGACCGACATGATCAGAGAAGGTCAGACCCTGCTAATCCCGCCGCCGACACCGACCCCGGGCCCCACACCGACGCGGAGGCCTGGCGAGGCAACCCCAACGCCGGCTGCTTTTGTCCTGCACACAGTGCGCGAGGGCGATACCCTTTCTACCATTGCCGAGCAGTATGGCGTCAGGCTGGCAGACATCCGAGCAGCAAACGAGATACCTGAGGATGTCGAGACCATTCAGGTCAATCAGGTCATCACTGTTCCGCGCTACACTCCCACTCCCGAACCAGAGGCGTTCGTGGACACCACGCCAACACCAACGCCCGGCACGATGCGCTACACCGCAGTATCTATGCTCTATCCTCCAGACGGAACCCTCTTCAGCGACTCTAATGACGTGATCGCCTTGCAGTGGGCCTCCGTCGGGCTGCTGGACGATCGTGAATTCTACCAGATCGAGTTGTTCTTACCGGGAGAGTCACCGACCACACACCGAGCTTTCACGAAGGCAACTGTGTGGCGGGTGCCCAGTGACCTGCTGCCGCGGGAGTCACCTGGGATCCACACCTTCTCCTGGCGCGTCTTCGTGGTGCGCCAGACAGTGATGGGAGCAGATCCCGATCGGATTGTGAGTCCGGCAACCCGCCGTCGCACCTTTTCCTGGATTGGGGAATAAGGCCCCCTTTCCACCATCTAAAAGGAGGATAGGCGGTGCCGAAAGCCCTGCGCGACCCCCACATTGTTGCCGACTACTTCACTCAAGGTTATCGCGTCTCTGGCGCATTGACTGAGAAGAGCCGCTCTCTGTCGGACATCATCTACGACCGGAACACCAGCTACCTGCTCATCCAAGCTGCGTACCTCTCGCCCATCACCGACCCGGCGAAGATCACCGGCTACTTTGAGTCAACAACCGTCGCCAAGATCAACCTAGATTTCGTCCTGACCATCGATCAAAAGGACGGGTTGCGACTTGATCAGCAGTATACGCTTGGGACACTGGGCTTCAACGTCTCCCTGATCGTGCCCTTCTTTGAGATCCGCGGACGACTTCCCACACCGGGGCGGACGCTGGATCCGCGGGTATTCCTGACTAATCAGGCTGGCGTATTTGTCACATTACTGGACGTCACCGCGCGATGCACCTTTAGCCCCGATGTCAGTTATCAAGGAGGCGTCGCGCTGATCAATACCGCCAAGATCAGTTTCATGGGGGAGCGAGAGGCGGCGTTGGACCGCCGCCGGTCCCTGTAAGCCCCGCATATTGAGCTCGAGGAGCCCACGATGGCACGTGTTCTGATCATCGACGACAACCCCAGCATCCTGACTTTGCTTCGCACATTCTTAGAACACCGTACTCCCCACGAGGTGATACTCGCAGAGGGCGGAAAAGAGGGGATGGAGCGAGCCGTTGAGGATCCGCCTGATCTAGCGCTGGTTGACGTCATGATGCCCGGCATCGATGGCTATGCAGTAGTGCGCCAGCTGCGCAGAGATCCACGCACCGCTGACGTGGGTATCATCATCCTGACCGCGCGCGGTCAGGATGTCGATCACGAGGCCGCGCTTCAAGCCGGTGCTGACCTCTACCTCTCCAAGCCTGTCGATATGCAGGCGCTTGCCGATGCTATCGAGACACTTGTGGGGCGGCGCAACCCTTCATCGCAGAGGACGCTCGTGCTCCCGGTCTTAAGCCTAAAAGGTGGTATCGGGGTAACCACCGTGGCGACCAATCTCGCGGTGCTGCTGCAGCAGGTAGGCTCGACCGTTCTCTGGGATCTTTCACCGACCTCGGGCCATGCGGCGCTCTTCCTGGGCCTTGAGCCCAAGATCCATTGGGGCCTCGATCTTACGAACTCACAATCAGACAGCGCACCCAAACTCCTACAGCACCGCTCAGGTCTGCAGGTACTCTGCGCCCCTCCAGTCCCGGGAGTGTTCCGCTGGCTCGACGCGGAAAGCAGTTCTGCGCTGATGAGGCAACTGATGACAGAGACGAAGTTCATCGTGATCGACATGCCGCCGATCCTGGACGGTGTCACCGAACCCCTATTGTCTGAGGCATACCGGCTATTACTGCTGACTGGTGATGACCCTCCCGCCCTACAGACCACCCTGGCGACCCTAAAGGCGCTAAGAAAGCTGCGCAGCAAGACATTGGTGGTATATAACGTGCGCGATTCGAACGCTCACTTCGCCGCGGAAGCTCTGCAGCGCACACTCCGACTGTCGCACAAGCTGCAGGATCCGGTTCCCGTAGATTTGCCGTATGATCCTTATCAGCGAGCTGCGCTGAAACGTGGCGTCCCACTCGCCTTGGCCCGTCCTGACAGCTCGCTCACCCGAGGGCTAAAAGGGCTGGTCCAGCGGCTGCTGATCGGGCAGACTTGATCTCGTCACGCTGCTTGAGCCGCGGTCCTAGAATGAGATCCGCCCCAGCATCGCGAGGAGGAGCAATCCGATGACGACAACATCTAGCAACAACAAGATCGAAAGAACAAGTTGCTGCCAAGGCTGCAACCCAAAGATGCGGCGCGGCGGACGATCCCGAACGTCGCGGGAATCGAGCGCGGCAGCGGCCTCATCCATCTCTACCTGGGTACGTAGGGTCGCCATCACATCCTCTTCTTGATCAGCTTCTCCATCATCTTTCCGCGGGTCGGTATCTGGACTGGGTTGAGCTTCAGGCAGCTCCTCCACAGGTTCCGGAATCGCCGCTGCGGACTGTGGATCACCACGCATGAAATCCCATTCCGACGTCTCAAGCTCCTCTTCCTCTTCGTCATCATCCTGCTGCGCAGCCAACTCAACCAGCCAATCGGGTATATCGCTCATAAGCTGCCTCCAGCCGTCAAACAGTTAAGCTAAAGCGCCGAGAAAAGGAACTCCCAACAAATTGACCATACCCCAGGAGCAGAAAATCGTCAACTCAGGCGAACAACGTTTGCCACGCTCATTCTATACGCGTGATCCGATCGTGGTTGCCCGTGAACTGGTAGGCACCAAAGTCATCCGACGCCTCGACGAAGCTATACTCGTCGGGCGCATTGTTGAGACCGAGGGCTATAGGGGCCCCGAGGATCGAGCCTCACACGCACGCCCGGGCCTCACAATTCGTAACGCCCCGATGTTCGGACCACCGGGACATGCTTATGTCTACCTGATCTATGGGATACACTGGATGTTCAACATCACAGCTCATCCTCGAGGCGTCGCTGGCGCCGTCCTGATACGTGCTCTAGAGCCGCTCGAGGGATTGCCTATAATGCGTCACAATCGCACTGGCATAACACGACCACAGCTGACCAACGGCCCCGCTAAACTAGCTCAAGCTCTAGCGATTGACGACAGCCTCAACGGCCTTGACCTATGCACCGGCGATCAACTCTATCTAATCAAAGGCGTAGTGGAGACTAATGAACGCATCATCTCCGGTCCAAGGCTGCGTGTTCCCGGAGACGAGAGTGCGCGGAACCGCCCTTGGCGCTTCTGGATTGCGGGGAATGCCCACGTATCCCGATAGTACGAGCCGTCGAGGCACTTCAGGCGGCTGCCGGTTCAGCAGACAGCGGCGCGCCGGACGAGACCGTCGGTATTATCGTCAGCTCACGATAGGTCAGCGTCCACAAGCTGGACAGGAAGACCTGGTGCAAACCAGCAACGAAGAGTAGCGGCAGAATCACGACGATCAGGAATAGGGGAGCACTTACAAGCCCACCAAGCACCCAGCGGATTTGGCTCGACACCAGCAAGCTGACCAAACGTTGTGTTAGTAGAAGGGCCAGCCCAGCGACTATCCCACCGACGGCCATCAGGAGCAAGATAATCGGCACGAGCAGTAGCCTATAACCTAGGTTAATGCCAAAAGCCAGCAACCACATCAAGCCCACATCCTTGAGCTTCTTCGACAGCATCTCCCAGCCCTGACCGATCGCCGGCAGCACCCCCAGGTCCTCCAGCGCACAAGTCCGCCAAACAAGCTGGAGCAGCACCCGGACCACAACACTGATGACCGTCGCCGCTAGAATCACCATGAGGAAGAGTCCGATCGCTGTCAACGTGCCCAGGACACCGATGAAAGTCACCCTGGAGAGCCAACCAAGCAAAGGGAGTGCCGCCAGTGAGAAAAGTAGAAGGAACATCAGGAAGATCGGTAGAGTAACAAGCACCGTTATAAGAAAGAGATGCCAAGCCTGACGCGACCAACCAAGCCGCCATCCGTTTCCAAAGCGCAGCTTTTCACCGGTCCTCGCGTAGGCATCCACCAGCTTGATCAGCGCCGTCATCGACACATAGCGGACGATAAGCGCGATCAGCATCAGAACCAGGCTGAGGCAGGCCAGTCCGACAAGTAACGGAACTAGCCAATTGGGCAGCATCGGGACAATCCGTCCTCTGAAAAGCGGGCTTAGTTCGGCCAGCACTTGCCTCAAGGCACGTAGCAACTGCTGCGGCGCAAATCGCAGCCCGTCTGGCGACACAGACGGAAAAAGGTCTCCCCAGTCCTGCCTACCAAACTGGTAAGATGAGCCCCCCCTTGAGGGCGTGGTCACCGCCAAGATGACACCGAAAAGCCAGAGCGTGGGATAGCTCCAAAGGACCTTCCAGGCGCGTTTCACAACTCTGATATGGTCCATCACCAAAGCTCCTTGTAGGTTAGGAAAGTGACGTAGAGATCATCGCACGAACTGCCTGCGTAGGATCTCTCGCAGCGTGGGATGGCCAATAACCTGTAACTCGTAGCGCACGCGCTCCATCGGATGGTCGATGGTGAGCAGATGGGTCAGGTCAATAGGTGTGCCAACTATCACCAGATCGCACGGAGTCCTGTTAATCGTCGCCTCCAAGTCACGGATCTGATCATCGCCATAGCCCATCGCTGGCAGCACCTGACCGGTAGTCGGATATTTCTCATAGGTCTGGGCGATTGAGTCTACGGCATAGGGACGCGGATCAATGATTTCCGCCGCGCCGAATCGCTGGGCGGCAACGTAAGCTGCACCAAACGCCATCTCACCGTGGGTAAGCGTTGGGCCATCCTCGATGACCAGAACTCGCTTACCGCGGATCGTCTCAGGATGCTCCACGAAAAGTGGCGAGGCAGCCTCTACCACGATGGCCTCCCGGTTGACGGCGGTGATGTTTCGGTAGATCTCACGGACACCTTCATAATCCGACGTGTCGATCTTGTTGATCACAATCACATCGGCAGCGCGGAAATTCGACTCCCCAGGATAGTAGCGGATTTCGTGCCCGGCACGATGAGGATCAGTCACAGTAATCCAGAGATCCGGCACATAGAATGGAATGTCGTTGTTTCCGCCATCCCAGACCACGACATCAGCCTCCTCCTCAGCCTGCCGCAGGATGGCTTCGTAGTCAACCCCCGCGTAGACGACAATACCGCGCTCCAGGTGGGGCTCGTACTCTTCACGCTCCTCGATGGTGCAGTTGTGCTCATCAAGATCGGCGTGAGTCGCAAAACGCTGTACGGCCTGCTTCGCCAAGTCACCATAGGGCATCGGGTGACGCACCACAACAACACGGTGGCCCAGCGTTTGTAGCTCGTCGCAGACGTGACGGGTTGTCTGAGATTTCCCAGAACCGGTGCGAACAGCGCAGATAGCAACTACTGGCTTCTGGCTTCTGAGCATTGTCGACCGGCTCCCCATCAGGCGAAAATCGGCGCCAGAAGCTAGCACCAGCGAGGCTTTGCGCATCACGTAGCTGTGCGGCACGTCCGAATAGGAGAAGACCACCTGATCGACCTGGTGATCGGTAATCAGGCGAACCAGGTCGGCCTCCGGATGGATCGGAATTCCGCTAGGATACAGGTTGCCCGCCAGGGACGGCGGGTAGCGGCGTCCTTCAATATTTGGAATCTGGGTTGCAGTAAAAGCTACCACATCATATCCAACATTTTCACGAAAGAAGGTGTTAAAGTTGTGAAAGTCGCGCCCAGCAGCGCCCATGATGATGATTCGGATCTTATCCATGATTGTACTCCTTTTGGCCTGATAGCATCACAGTAGGAAACTGTGCCCTTGAGACTGAAACGGTTTCTGACCCAAAGGTCAGCATAGCATAGCCTACTGCAAGGCTCAAGTGAGATTCAGAATCTGAACGTTGGACAGCTGTATTGACTACAAACGTTGAGATCCGCGGAGAAACGTGCCAAGCCAAAATACCACAAGCGAGTTGCGTTTGCGTTCAGCGGGGATGCCGGTTCAGGGCTCTTGAGAACGATCCAGAGCGTGAGCTACCTCACGCTGATGGGGGACCAACGCGCCGAGGACCCCATTGACGAACCTCGGAGAACTGTCAGCGCCAAACTCCTTGGCCAGCTCGACGGCTTCGTTGATCGCCACCTTGACAGGCACTTTGCCTGCGGTGAACTCATACAAGGCTAACCGCAGCACATTGCGATCGATAACAGCAACCTGATCCAGCGGCCACTCCGGAGCGTGAGACTGGATGTAGTGGTCCAGGTGCTCCAGCGAAGCCAGAATGCCGGTCACGAGCTTCCGAGCGTAGCTCTCGATCCTTGAGTTAAGCTCTGCCTCAGCGCCGAGACGCTCATGCAACACGAGAGCTGGCGGATGACCCACGAGATCGATCTCATATAGGGCCTGCAAAGCCAACTCGCGCGCTAAACGACGTTCCCCCTTCATCAAACTGTTCCTTGACTAAGCTGACTCTGTTTCAGACCAGGTTTCCACCTCAGGATAGACTACATCCTCGATATGCACATTCACTGCTTCCACTGGCATACCGATCATCTGCTGTACGGCTCGCGTCACCTCATATTGGACCTTGCGACCCAGCTTGAGCAAACTTTGATCCGGACCGGCAACGATGTGGAGGTCAACAACAACGGCGCCTTCGCGAACCTGAACAACGACCGACTTCCCGGCAATCCCAAGCAGCCGATCCACATCCCGGTCTGCAATGTCAGCCACCCCTTGAACCTGCAGCGCCGTAAGTCCCGCAATAGTCTCCAAGACACTCGGTTCCACCGTTACCGTACCGGGAATAACTCTGTCTTCCATAGATCCCTCTTGTTCACATCGTAGAACTACTCACTCAGACGGTTAACGCCCCAATACTAATGCAACGTATCAGAACAGTCAGGGGTGTCAAGCACATAGAAAGGCTCTCCACTTCAGCCACGTCCCGATCTGAAAAAGCTACGGGCCTCCGCAGAGGCCCGACACAAGCAAACAGCCATGCACTGAGGCCGCACCGAGAGACCGCGAAGGCATCGGCTCCCGCGCCAAAGGCCAGCGAGCTAATCCTCGTCGACCCTCAAGACCTCTCGTCCGCGATAAGTTCCACAGTGGGCACAAACGTGGTATGGCCGAACTATCTCACCGCACTCCTCACACGCGAGCAACGTCGGGAGCGATGCAGTCGGGAAACTATTTGCCCGCCGTCGGTCCCTTCGGCTCCGTGGAGTTCGTCTTTTAGGAACTGCTGCCATCTCTGCTCACTCCCTCTCATCTCTTATCTCGCTACCGCAATTACAGATCGTATGATGTCCGACCCGAAGACGAAGCTAATTATACCGAAAAGCCGTCGACTGTCAAATCTCTTTCTCAGCCACTGCTGCTTCGTGCTCGGCCTCCAGACGATGCAATCCATTCTCCACCACTCGCAGCTGTCGCGTAAGTTCCTGCTGAAGTCGACTTAGCGCGTTAAACACGTACTCGTCCGCCTCGGTCTGCAGGCGCTCCGCCTTCTGCCGTGCCTCCTGCACAATCATCTTAGCTTGTCGCTGCGCGTCCACGACAAACTGATGGCTAGACGCCATACGCTCGCCCTCCGTCCTGGCCCGAGCAATCACCCGCTCAGCCTCCTGCTCGGCCGCTTCGATCACAGCATCACGCTCCTCGACGATCCGCCGGGCCTGAGCGATCTCCTCCGGCACCGCCTGTCGCAGCTGAGCGACGTAGCCCCGAACCTCATCCTCATTTACCATGCGGTTGCCCAGGAAACGCGGACACTCCTCAAAGACGTAACGCTCCAACCGATCAATCAGGAAGTCGACATCCATGTTCCCTCCTAACAGCCCGACGGCTAAGCCTGATGCTTCTGCGCCAGGACCCGCAGGACAGCCGGGTGCACCATACCCGAGACATCGCCACCCGCCGCAAAGACTTCTTTGACCAGACTTGCGCTCACAAAAGCATACTCGTATCTCGTCATTAGGCAAACCGTCTCGACGTCCGAGCGCAGCGTCTGATTCATCAACGCCATCTGATACTCACGCTCAAAATCAGAGATCACGCGCAGACCACGGACCAGCGTCTGGGCACCCTGAGCGTGGGCAAAATCCACTGTCAACCCATTATACGGCTCAACCTCGACATTCGGGTAGGCTTCCAGAACTTTACGAGCCAGTGCGACCCTCTCCGTTACTGACAAGAGCAGCGATTTATCAGGACGGGCATAGACCGCCACCACGAGCCTATCGAAAAGCATTGCAGCACGTTGGGCGATGTCGGTATGCCCGTAGTGAATCGGATCGAACGAACCAGGATAGATAGCAGTGCGCATTGGCTCAGTGTACCTCAAAGGCTAGCTCAGATCCTCGCTCTCCTCCCAAAAGCCGGAGACGCGCTCGTGTAGCAACCGGTGCTCCGGTAGACTAAGGCCTGGATCACGCTCCAGTAACTGCTGCGCCACCTGTCGCACGCTGTGAAGCAACCGCGTATTAGCAAACACCGCCATGGGTAGTGAAGGAAACCCACTCTGTTGGGTGCCCAGGAACTCACCTGGGCCCCGCATGTCAAGGTCTTTTTCGGCAAGGAGGAAACCATCGTTTGTGGCAGCCACAGCCGCCAGTCGCTCGCGGGCCTCTGCAGAACCACTTTCGGCCAGTAACAGGCAATGGGACTGATGCCCTCCACGTCCAACCCGTCCCCTGAATTGGTGCAGCTGGGCGAGGCCAAAACGCTCGGCACCGTCGATTAGCATCACCGTCGCGTTCGGCACGTCGATCCCGACTTCCACTACCGACGTCGCAATCAAAACATCAATCTCGCCATCGACAAACCGACTCATCACGGCGTCTTTTTCATCTGCTCGCATTCGGCCGTGAAGCAGGCCAAGCCGAAACTTGGGAAAGACCTCTTTCTGTAACCGCTCGTGCTCGTCAACAGCGGCGCGCGCATCGATCTTTTCAGAGGCCTCAATCAACGGATAGATGATAAACGCTTGCCGCCCCTGGTCAACCTCCTTCTGAATGAACGTATAAGCCCGACCGCGCTCTCGAGGCTGCATAACCCGAGTGCGGACCGGCTGACGACCCGGCGGCATCTCATCAATCACCGAGACATCAACGTGCCCCCAGACCGTCAGTTCGAGCGACCTTGGAATGGGTGTCGCCGTCATCACCAGTAAATGGGGATTGTACCCCTTCCCACGCAGGCTTCCCCGCTGTTCAACACCAAACCGGTGCTGTTCATCGATCACAACCAAGGCCAGCTCCTGAAACTCAACGGTCTCTTGAATCAACGCGTGTGTGCCCACCACCACCTGAAGCGAACCATCTGCCAGACCACCGTAGACCTCCTCACGCTCGGTGCCAATGACACTACCGGTCAGCAGACCCAGTGTCGGGCGCGGTTCAGGAAAGTGAGCCAAGAGCTTTGTCAAGTTTTTGTAGTGCTGCTCCGCCAGGATCTCGGTGGGAGCCATCATCGCTGCCTGATAACCGGCATCAGCGGTCAGGACTAGCAGAAGCGCCGCTACGGCCGTCTTACCCGATCCCACATCACCCTGAAGGAGCCGATGCATCGGCTCTCCAGACGCCATATCACGCACCATCTCCTCAAGTGATCGGCGTTGCGCACCAGTTAGCTCGTAAGGCAAGGCCTTGCGCAGGTTCTCCAAACGGGCAATCGGCGCCGTGATCTGCTGTGCCGGTTGCGCCTTCCAGTTTGAACGCCGCCGAAGCAAGCCTAGCTGTAGGTGAAGCGCCTCCTCAAAGGCCAATCGACGCCTTGCAGCGGCGAGGTGCTCCTGGCTATCAGGGAGATGGATTCCCCACAGAGCCCGCGAAAGCGGTAGCAGTCCGTGCGTCGCCCGCAGTTCGTCCGGCAATGCATCCGGGATGCGATCGGCCCATACATCCAACGCACGTCGCATAGCGCTCCGCATCCAGCGTTGAGTCAATCCCTCAGTCAAAGAGTAAACGGGCAGAATGCGGGCGTTGGTAACATCGGTACGCCCTACCAACTCGAACTCGGGCGCGTTCATAGTGAGGCGTCCTAGATACTCATCCACCTTACCACTGACCAACAGCTGCATGCCAGGTCGGATACGCTTGGCTAGATGAGGTTGATTGAACCACGTTACCTCAATCGTGCCAGTAGTGTCCGACAGAATCGCCCGGAAGATATGGGGGCCGCTGTGGGTGGTTCGTCCACCTGCCTCCCACACAGTAGCGAGGAGACTCACGCGCTCTCCAAATACCAGTTGGTCCACCGTCTTAAGCTGCGAGTAGTCTTCGTAACGTCGGGGATAATAACGCAGGAAATCGCGGATGGTGGTAACTTCCAACCGGGCCAGTAACTGCCGCCGTTTCTCGCCGATGCCCGACATCGCTGTGACGGAAGCATCCAATCCCCGTCCTGCTCGCCGGTCGAGAGAGTGCATCTCCCGGGGCGGTGGTGTAGAGCTCTCCTTCTTCGCAGCTTTCTCCTGGATGCGGGACTCAGCTGCATCTGTCTGAGCAGGCTCGGTCTGCCTGGCTTCGACCTCATTCAAAGATGGCCCAGCTGACGCCGAGATCGCCTCAGCATCAAGCCTAGCCTCGGTGACAGGCTCACTCTTCGGAGCCCTCCTCGGCGGATCCTCCTCAGGTCCAGCCTCTAATGTGCGCTGAAGCGCAGCGACCATCTCACGTCGCGCCGCTTGGTCCAGCGAGCTATAGGCCTCCAACCGCGTAGCAACATCTTCAATCCACGGACTTGCCGACAGGCCAAAGAGTGCCGTGGCCTCCCTTCGCCAGGTGTCGGCATAGCGCGACAGCCCGCCGGCAACGGCGCGATCCCTAAACGCATAGTCCCGCGCCTCAAGATCCAGCATCTTGCCCAGAATCTCCAAGGGTCTAGCCATCATCTCCCCCACAATCCATCACCACACCGCGACCTTCCCGGCAGAGAAAAATCTAAAGCCTACTCAAGCACTCAACCAAGCAGATCGCCCAAGAGTTTGCTAACATCAAAATGAGCTACCATAGATCAACGCCAAAGGCCCTCATAGACGACCAGTCCTAAACCCTCAGGTCCAATATGTGAGGCGATAATAGGGTCGTAGGCGATCACGGGAATCTCGACCGAAGGCGCGATCTGTTCAAGGCGATCTTTGAGATCCAGCGCCTCCTCGGTTGGCTCAACATAACTCTGAAAGATGACCAACTTCTTGATCCGCGCGAACTCCGACGCAAACTCCACCAGCTTATCCAGCGCCCGCTCCGGACGGCGGCTCTTCTCCAACGGAAGCATCTCACCATCCTCGATCTCGATAAAGGGATGGATCTTCAGCATTGACCCAAGGATTGCCTGCATCGCAGTCAGCCTGCCGCTGCGGTAGATATAGTCAAGCGTGTGCGAGATCATCACCACGTAGATGCGGGGAATCATCCCACGAATGCGCCGCACCACCTCCGGCAGAGCCAGGTCACCGCGTAGCAGAAGGTCACCTGCCCGGTCCACCAGCAGGCCGAGTCCCACAGAAACGGTCTGGGAGTCTAGGATGGTGATGTCGCAACGCCCCATAAAGTCACGCGCTGCAATTCGGGCATTGCGGAGCGTTGGACTCAGGCGACCCGACGAGAGGATTACCAGCATCCGGTTAGTGCGGTAGAGTGAGCGCTCAAAGACAGCGCGGAAGTCATCGGGCGAGGGGCCCAAGATCTCGACCGGACTCCGAGATGTACGTAGCTCCTCCAACAACGCCACGTGTTCCGGCGTCTGCTGGTCGTACATGAACGTCCTGTCACCCGCTCTCGCCACGATCGGCAATGCGGTGATGCCCAGTTCCCGCAGTCGCTCTACGGGAAGCAAAGCCGTCCCATCGGTGATAAGTTGGATGTGTGAATTTCCGGCCACGCACAAGCTCCTGATTCTAGCTATAAAGGCTCCGCAAATAAGGCTACATGATGCCAGGAACGGAAGCTGCTAACCTCATCCCGCGAACATTCATAAGATCACTCAACCGAGATAAGGTAAGGATAGTGAGGCTGTCCCCCCGCCACAACCTCGAATTCCAGCTCCGGATAGGCCTCAGCCAAAGCATCGGCCAGCTCGTGTGCTTCGGGATCCGTGATCGACTCTCCATAGTAGAGGGTCACCAGTTCGCGATCCTCCATATCGACCTCCGCAAGCAGCCATTGTACGGCCTCCACCACATTCTGAGCATCCACCACCAGTTCATCTTCCAGAAGGCCGATTGCGTCCCCTCCCTTGACCTGCAGCCCATTCAGCTTGACATCACGGGTGGCCCAGGTGATCTCACCGCTGACAACGTCGGTGGAGGACTCGATCATTGCAGCAGTATTATCCGCCAGTGAGCTGTCCTGATCAAGCGCGAGGAGTGCCGACACACCCTGGGGGATGGACCGCGTCGGCACAACGGCAACATCCTTCTGACTGACCTCGGCGGCCTGCTCGGCCGCCATCAGAACATTCTTGTTATTGGGTAAGATGATGACCTTATCTGACTTAGCTTGCTCAATCGCCTCTAGAATCTGGGCGGTACTAGGATTCATCGTCTGCCCACCCTCGACCACGGCTGTGGCGCCCAAACTGCGGAAGACCTTGTTCAGCCCTTCCCCGGCAGCTACCACAACTACGCTGATTTCCGGAGGCCTCTCGGGGACTAGCAACGCCACTGGAAGCTCAGGGGATTGGCTCACCACCTGCTGCTCCTCGCGAGCAGCAACATAGGCTTCATACTGGACACGCATGTCTTCGACCACCACATCCTGCACCGACCCAAAACGCGCAGCATAGCTAATCGGTCTTCCAGGATCCTCGACGTGCACATGCACCTTGATCGTGCTGTCATCGCCTACAGCGAGCGCGGAGTCTCCCATAGCCTCGATATCGGCCCGAATGCGCGGCACATCCAATCCCTGACCAATCAATATATACTGAACGTCATAGGGGTACGCGCTATCGAATGCCACTGCATCGTGGACCGCCTGCGGTGACGTCCTGTCAATTGCGAACGTCGACGCCTCAGGGGAGGCGACATCGGTAACTGGCAGCCCTTTTAGATCCCGCAACATACCTTCAAAGATCACGTATAGTCCCTCCCCACCCGCGTCAACAACTCCGGCCTGACGTAGTACGGGCAGCAGTGACGGGGTACGATCCACCGCATGTCTCCCCCGCTTCACCAGCCGTTCGAAAGCCACCGTCAAATCCTTAGTCTCCTCCGCAACCAACGACGACTCCTCAGCAAGCTCACGAACCACCGTTAGAATGGTGCCTTCCACCGGCTTTACTACACCTTTATAGGCCGTGTCGGTGGCAACACGCATCGCCTCGGCCAGCACCTCCATAGTGATGGTACGGTGTCCGTCGAGGCCGTGAGCAAATCCTCGCAGGATCTGCGACAGAATGACCCCGGAATTGCCACGGGCGCCCATCAACGCTCCGTGGGCCACACTGGACATAAGCCGTGCAGCGTGAGGCTCGTCGACATCAACGATCTCCTCCCACGCCGAGGTCATCGTCAGGGTCATATTCGTCCCAGTGTCGCCGTCGGGAACTGGAAACACGTTTAGGGCATTCACGACATCCTGGTGTTGTCGCAGCCAAGCTAGCGACGCCGCAATCATCTTTTGGAGCCGGTGTCCATCCAAAGTTTGTGTAGCTTCACGATCTGAAATGCCCACAGTCATGCCTCCTAGTCGAAGTCGCTCACCCGCAACGCCTGAATGTGGACATTCACCTGAGCGACAGGCATCTCCAGAGCTCTCTCTATCTGATATTTGACAACATCCTTTATGCTCTCAGCTACACTGGAAATGCGCGTCCCGTACTCAACGACCACGTAGAGATTGACGGTGATCGCACCGTCCTTAACAATCACCTCAACGCCTCGTTTGCGATCTGCTGAAAGGATATCGGCCAAGCCCGTCGCGAAATTTCTCGGCACCGTCCCCACAACGCCATAGCAGGTCTGAACCGCCTCACTGACAATTGAAGCAATCGCAGCCTGTGCGACATCGATCTTTCCTCTAGCCCCTGTATTGTCGCTCATCTGGCCCCTCCAGTTGCTTGTTCTGGCCTTTGTGGTATCATAACTTGGTCATCGAAAAAAAGAGGTGAATTATGGCAAAGTGCGAAATCTGCGGAAAGAGCCCAATGTTTGGGCACAGTGTGAGTCACTCTAAGCACGCGACCAAGCGGATGTTCCGGCCTAACATCCAGAGCAAACGCGTGATGATTGATGGAGAATATAGACGCCTCTCCATTTGCACGCGCTGTCTGCGCACACTGTCTCGCAAAGGACGCTAAGCAAAAGCTGGCTTCCGTCAAATTCGGCTCCGTTCGCCTAGCAACCAGCGAGTGGAGCCGTTTTGCTTGTCTTTCAGAAAATCGCTGCCACCCCCAAAGAAAACGCCGGGCAGCTTGTGCACAAACGCTCAACGGCACCAGCGTCCTCAGGCATAGGTCATCGGCGACACGGATCATCATAACCCGACTATCATACACGGGAAAGCCCAAAACACAATACTGTGGAGACCGCACCAGCTACTCACCAGCTCCATTAGCAGGTGATCCCCATACAGGTAGCGCTTCATATGACAGGGGCCAGGGCGCTGTGTAGAAGGCTAGGTAATCGGCAATGGCTCCGCTCCACAGCGCGTCAACGTGGCCGCCCGAGTGATCTTCGTAGGTGACATCGGCCCCATACTCAAGCAACAGGTCCCGCAAACGCAGAGTACCGGCCCTAGCCCAGTCAGCATCACCAGCATCAAGATAGAAGCGCAAGGCCGAGACATCCTCCCGCGCCAATAGATATGGGTCGTACTGGGGCAGTGGTCGATTTAGCGCCAAAGCCGGGCTGTGTCCTCCAACACTACCGAAGATATCTTGGTGCCGCATCGCAATCTCGAGTGCCCATACACCACCTCGCGAGATCCCACCCACGGCTCGGCCCCAAGGTTGCTGCACAGTACGATAGGTTTGGTCCACGTAAGAGACCAGTTCATTCACCACGAAGCCCTCGAAAGAATGGTCGCCGCCACTGGAATGCACGTAACGCCCATCAGGATCCAATCCCGGCAAGACCATAATGAACGGTCCTGAGAGTCCTCGGCTAATCCAATCATCACCCCACTCCCGCATACCGAGGTTGATCCAATGCCATTCGTTCAGCGGCCAGCCGTGGAAGAGGTAGATAACTGGAAACGCCCTGTCTGTGAAATCCTCGTAGCAAGGGGGTAAATGCACCAGAAAGCTCACTTGTTCCACCATCGCCGTGCTCCAGAGGCTATCGGAGATGGTCTGACCTCGGAGGTAGGGACAGAGAAACGGCGTCGATGTGGCTGTGGGCGATGGCATTTCGGTCAGGGTATGAACCTGTGTGACGGTCGCCGTAGGAGTCGGCTGCGGTCGAACCTCAACAGCAATCTCAACTGTCGCTGTCAACAGCACCGTGGCCTCCAGGGTGGGGAGCACATCCGCTGTCTCCTTAACAACCTGCGTCTGTGACTCAGAATCGATCTGACAGCCAGCAAGCAAGATCAGCAGGATAGAGCAAACCAGATATAGCCTACAGAAGCGAGTCTTAGTCATGAGCATCCACACGTAGCGCCCCAAATCACTCACTGTCGTTGCATACCGGCGCCCAAGCCGATAGTGAAGTCTAACATCTACAAGATGTCCGTCAAGCATAAAGGAAAGAATCTGCCTTTAGCCAACAAAAAAGGCCCGTAATCACGGGCCTTGAGTTACATCGTCCAGCGGATTGATAAGAAAGCTTCTTGGCGATGACCTACTCTTCCAGGGGGCTGCCCCCCAAGTACCATCAGCGCTGGCGAGCTTAACTGCCGGGTTCGGGATGGGTCCGGGTGTGTCCTCGCCGCTCCGATCACCAAGAAGCTCTCTCTTACCTTTACCTTGTTTGCGAAACTGCTGAAGAATAACGCCAATCTCTCCGTACTACTCCAGAAGCCCTCGGCCGTTAGTACGGGTTAGCTCAACACCTTGCGGTGCTTACACCTCCCGCCTATCTAACTGGTAGTCTCCCAGCGGCCTTACTCCCTTCTCGGGATGGGGGACCTTATCTTGGGGCAGGCTTCCCACTTAGATGCTTTCAGCGGTTATCCTTGCCGGACCTAGCTACTCAGCCATGCGCCTGGCGGCACAACTGACACACCAGCGGTCCGTCCACCCTGGTCCTCTCGTACTGAGGGCAGCTCCCCTCAAGTCCCCTACGCCCACAGCGGATAGAGACCGACCTGTCTCACGACGGTCTGAACCCAGCTCGCGTGACACTTTAATGGACGAACAGTCCAACCCTTGGGACCTTGTCCAGCCCCAGGATGTGCCGAGCCG
>PWVB01000016.1 GCA_003562365.1 Anaerolineae bacterium | reverse complement strand
GTCGAATGGCAGGCGCTGTATATGCGCGTCCAGCACACGACCACGTTGCCCGAATCGCCGCCGACCGTATATGAGGCGGTACGTTGGATCGCACAGCTGGGTGGCTTCCTCGGTCGGCGCGGAGACGGCGAGCCGGGTATCATTGTTATTTGGCGTGGATGGCAACGGCTGCAAGATATTGCCTCCACTTGGCATCTTGTTAAAGAGCAACATGTGGCTCCCCTGTAAAAAGGTGGGCACGTCATCGGCACACCATATATTGTGTTTCTTAGGACACAAAACGGCATATGTAGTGGATAAACTGAGATTTTTTGCGCTTCCCGACCTTTTTTCAGTAGAGCCAACATGTGGGTAATAGATAGCCTTACGATAAGTGGCATATAAGGCCAACGCCTGAGGCGTTGGATGAATGCGTTAGATAGTATAACGCCTGTGGTACACCTGGGCTATGTCAAGGGCAGATTGGCGTTCGGAAACACAGTGGTCTACAATTTTGGCTGCCACTTGATTGGGTGTCCCAAGTACCGGCGCAAGGTTCCCCTTGCCGACGTGGAGAAGCGCCTTCGAGAACTCCAGCAAGAAAAGGCGGCAAGCCTGGAGTTGCGCGTCAAGCAGAGCCAAATCGTGCCGGATCACGCACCTCTGTTTGTCAAAGCGCCGCCCACGCCGCCGCACTCCATCGTGGGGTAACTGAAGGGCTGCTCGTCGCGTAGCTTGCGTCAGGAATGTGCTCATCTTCGTTCGCGGTTGCCGTCATGATGGATGCGCAGCAACTACGTAGAAACGGTCGGGCACATCTCCGAACGTACGATTCAGCAGTACTGCGCGAGCCGAGGCTTCCACTGCGTGCTCAACTGCATGGGCTGGCTGACGACCGCGTCCGGGTCGGATAAACAGCCCATTGGAGCCGTCGGCTTGATAGCGCTTGCCCCACGAATACACGGCATCAGGCTTTCGAGGCTTCAGCAGGCCATAGATCGCTACCTGGCGCTCTGACCATCCAGCGTCGATCTTCAGCAGCGCACGGGCACGCTCTCGGATATAGGGCTTTTCGTGACGGTCACGGGCTCATCTCAACTCAGCGCGCTCCTCCGACGTTAGATTAAGCTGCCATTGTTTTGGCTCATCGACGACCTCCTAGAGCCAATGATATCAAAGCGCCTTTTGCCCGGCTATTTTATCAAACTTCATTAGCCGTGGGAGTATGTCAACTTCACCACGGTTCCTTTCTAAGCCCGACCGCCTGGGTCTGCAGTTTGGTCCACGATGGGCAGCAGTTCGCGAAGCTGGCGGATCTCGTAGCGAAACGCGACATCGGAATCGGGCAGCCGTGCCTCCGGGTTGAACCAGCAGGCGTCGATACCGTAACGCGCAGCCCCCTGGATGTCCGAAGTCAGGCTGTCGCCTACCATAAGCACGGCCTCTTTGGAGGGCTGATCCATCCGCGCAAAGACCACGTCAAAGATCCTGGGATCGGGTTTGGCGACGCCTTCTTCGTCAGAGATCACCACCGCTGCGAAGTAGCGGCCCAGATCGCTCTTGGCCAACCGCGAGCGTTGTACGGTGGACAAACCATTGGTGATTAAAGCCAGACGAACCCGATCCTCCAAAGCTTGCAGCACCAGCTCGGCATCGGGAATCAGGTGGGCACACTGTCCCAGGTGTTGTAGATAGCTGCGTCCGAAGCGGGCGGGATCCGGACGCTTCAAAGACCGGCGGCCTGCGTCATGGTCAGCCTCGAGTGCCTCGAACAGCAGGGCAAAGCGCGCCACCTTAAGACGCCCGGCTGTCGTCTTGCCCTGCTCAAACTCCCGCCAGAGCCGGCCGTTAATCTGCCGGTAGATCTCTAAGATCCGCGGTCCCGGCGGAAGCCCGAAGGTCATCAGCGTGCGTCCCAACGCCTCGCCTTCGGCAGCGTCATAGTCAAACAAAGTGCCATCGGCGTCAAAGAGTACCCAATCGTAGTTCATGATATCGGCGATCCCCCCTCCGGAGACCGGTCGGCTTTGGTCTATGATGTCCTGCTGCGAATATGGATGCTGCCGTAGCGGGCCTGTGCACGGACCAGCGGTCCTTCACCGGTTCCTAGACGTCCCCGAAGCAGCGTATTAGTCTGCAGGGTCGGTGTGATCGGCAGCTTGCAGTCGATATCCCCTTGGTCGGTGGCGGCATTGAGCTCCCCGGCGAAACCATCTGGTAACCATAGCTCGACGGCGCCTGCATCCGTCCGGATATCAACCGATCCGTTTATCGCAGCGAGATCAAGATGGATCGAACCCGCGCCGGTCGTGAAGCGGCTTGCACTGTCCAGATGGGCAAGACAAGCTTGGATGTCTCCTTTTACAGTCTCCATTTCAGTGCCGCCGCGGCCGTCTGATAGCATAAGGTCTCCATCGCGAGATCTAGCCTCTATCGTGCCCTCACTGCCGCATATCACAATATCGCCGCTAGTGGTCCGGAGCTGTCCGCGCCCTGAGGCGTTTTCTACCTCGATATTCCCCTTGCCGCTTTCCGCGTCGACGGTGCCGTCGGTGTCGATGATCCGCACCCGACCGCTAGCAGTGTAAAGCGATGCCGGCCCGAGGGTCTCTCGGAGCTGGATATGGCCGTTGCGGGTCTTGGCCTCTATGGCGCCCTCAAGCCCCGTCGCGGTGATGCCACCATACCGGGTGGATAGCGCGACATCGGCCCGCCGTGGCACGTCTATCGTGTAGTGCACGAAGAAAACGCTGCCCAAGGGCGGGTGAGGATGTAGAGTCCTTAGGTAGACGCCCTTCCCACCCTGTTCGACAAATATACGCACGCGCGCGGCAAGTGCTTGGGCCAAGCCCTCGGTGGGTCCGCGCACCGTCTTACTTGCCTCAACGCTTACCCGATCTTGATCCCAACCGCGCACCACGATTGATCCATTGGTCGTTCGGGCCCTGATGAGGTTCACAGGGCCCTCGAAGATCCAATCCCGGGTCTCGATATGTTCTGACCACGGCCCGAACAGGGTATTGAGGCCCAGCGTGACCTCGTCCAGAATGTCGTCGAATCTGCGCGTCATAGGGGTGCCTCTCCTACTTGTCGTCTGCTGCCAGGAAGTCGATGAGCAAGCGGTTGATGAGCTGGGGACGCTCCAGATGGGGGGCGTGCCCGGCTGCTTCGATGCCGTGAAAAGCTGCCTGCGGTAACGCGTCCCGGACCGCCTCGCTGAGTGAAAAGGGCACTACCGTGTCCTCGCGTCCCCAGATCAGCAACACGAGACGGTCGTGGCGGCCCACGCGCTGATAGACGTCCTGCATACCGAACAAGGGACCGTGGCGAACTGTTGAGAGCAGCGCCCGCGTAAAGCCCCGATACTGCATCTGTGCCAGGTACTGCGGGGCCAGCTCCGGGAGCATCTCTGGGGCGCGGAAATCGCGAACGAGCCCCGAGACCAGCACTCGCTTGCCCACGGTAGCCATCAGAAGCTCACCGAGAAACGGCACGCGCAGCACTCTCACGATTCTTGGGAGCTGCGCTGCAAATCCCGCGGGGTCCAAGAGTGCCAACCGCCTCACCTTGTGAGGATGGCGGTCGGCGAACCCAATGGCGATGGCCCCACCCATCGAGAGCCCTACGAGATCGATCGGAACTGCCAGATCCAATGTTGTGATCAAGGCGTCTAGCTGACGGCCGAAGAGGTCTAAGTCATAGCGCACAGCAGGTCTGTCGGAGTATCCGCGTCCGAAGAGATCATAGGACAGCACCGCGAAGCCTGCTTCGGCGAGGCTGTCGAAGGTTGGATTCCAGATGAAGCTCGGCACCGAAAACCCGTGGATCAGTATGACCGTGGACCGATGCATCCCCGGCGGAGCCTGTGCCAGTTTATAGTGCGTCTTCCCCTCGGCTAACGTGACAAACTCACCGGGCGCCGCAGCCCGTGCGGCCTCATCGAGCCTCCGGTGCTCGCGCGGGGATCTCCTGTAGTTTGCTGATGCCGATTCCTGTTCCACTCCGTGCAACCTTCCTTGGGTATTCAACCACTCTAAGCTTCGGTGTCTGAGCACCACTGTCTCCAACTGTACCGTGGATTATGATATAGTAGTCTAGCCACCTATCACTTTGAACATTAACAGAAAAGAGGTTATGGGGGTGCCTTTTGGTATAATGAATGTGATCGCATTCAGAACCAAGGAGGACACAACATGCCCCATAACCTACGACTTTATCATAAGATATGTCGCCAACTTGTCCAGTGGAAAGAGGAACGCATTATGAGAGTGCGCAATATGGCCTTGCTGATCACAGGATTGGCGCTGGGGATGGGCATCCATTTGTCGGACATCGTGAGTGAGTGGCCTGTGGCCGGGCGCGAGCCCAGTCTGGTCAACCGACTGCGGCGGTTTCTGGCGAATTCGGCGGTAGATGTTCAGAAATGGTATCGCCCCGTGGCTGAACAGCTGCTGGCCCCGTTTGCCGGGGAACGGGGCCGCTTGGTGGTGGATGTCACCAAGTTGGGGTTTGATCAAAGCCTGATGGTGATTGGAATAGCGTATCGTAAGCGGACGTTGCCTTTGGTCTGGGAGGTGTATGCAGGGGGGCGCGGTCACACCACGGTTCAAGAGCAATTGAGCCTGTTCCGAGAAGTTGCCCAGCTGATCCCACAGAATTGCGGGGTTTGGGTGCTGGGAGACACAGAATTCCAACATGTGCCCTTGCTGCGCTGGTTCCAAAGGCGGGATTGGCACTTTGTGATCCGCCAACGGGGGAGCGTCAAGGTGTATCGACAAGGGAACGGTTGGCAGAAAATCAACACCCTGGCGTTGGAAGAAGGCGAAATGCGCGTCATGGGGTGGGTGCGCCTGACAGAGAAGCACAATGCCGGTTGGTTTTGGTTGATCCTGCATTGGGCAACGGGCGAAGAGGAGCCCTGGTACCTGATTTCGGACCGTTCTGGAGAGCGCGACTTGATTCGGCTGTATGAGG
>PWVB01000475.1 GCA_003562365.1 Anaerolineae bacterium | reverse complement strand
GTGAAGACGGCGATCTGGATGAGGGGGATGCCGGTGGCGCTGCCATAGTAACTAACGGTACCCCGGATTGCGCCGGTCTGCGCCTGGACCTGACCCACCATAGCGATCATGCTGAAGGTTAACAGCGTGGCGGCGATCAAGGCGCTGACGATGATCCATCGGTACGTGGAACTGGGACTCGACCCCTGCTTCATAATTTCGCTCCTCATCCTACACTATTTGCCCTCTGGTCAAACATTTATCGTCTACGTGTTTGCAGGCGTCCGGTGCCCGGAACCTGCTCGTTATGGTTCACTGACTGCCGGGGCAGCTTCAGTCTGAGCCGAAGATTGACTGTACGGTCCGGCGCAGGTCGCGGCGTCTCGGACGCAGTCGCAGCTGGGCGATCAAATAGCTCTTCAGCTCCAGGCCGTGCCAAGAGTTCGCTACCGTCCGACTCAGTCCCAGGATGAAGAAACCCGCCCAAAACAGGCTTCCCAGGTCAGCAGTGTACAGCAAAGAACGGGTGAAAAGGTGATAGGCACTCGCGCCGATCAAGGCTATAAAGAGCGTCAGCTGCGGGAGAATCTCCCGCCAATACCAACGATATACGTGCTGCTTGCGGGTGACACGATAGGCGGGTTTGCGCTTTGGCCCGTAGCGGAGGGCGATGAGCGTTGCCCGGGCATAGACTGGCGCCATCCCCAGCCAGGTCTGCCGAGCGCGCCAAAGCGTCTCGAAGGGCAGGTTGTCGGCCAGCGCTGCCAGCAGCAGTTCAACGGAGGCCGCCAGGGGCCAGAAGCGCAATGCATAGTGGGCATGCGTGGTCACCAGCGGGTAGATGTCAAAGACCAGTGAGAAGATCGGGGTGACGGCAAAGGTGAGCACGGCAAAGCTGAGCAGATAGAAGAACCCCAGCTCGGCGAACTGCAGATGCTGGCGTAGCGTGAGCCCGTGCTTGTCACCCCAGAAGGTGATGCGCATCGTGTCCAAGGCCCAGGTGCCGCGCTGCTTGATCCAATTGCTGACATCCTCGGGCGCTGTCTGTCCATCGGCACCTACGATCGGTAGATAAGCACCGCGCCAGCCGCGGCGCAGCGCCTCAATACCGGATTGCAGGTCCTCAACCAGGTTCCACGTGGGAAAGCCACCAATATCATCAAGCGCTGCTCGCCGCCAGAGCAAACCCGATCCACAGGGAAAGACGGCATTGGCCGCATTGCGGGCAAACATCGCCCGGCGGTAGAAGAGGGGCTCGAGGTTCCCAAAGGGATCGCCGGGGCTGACCTGCGCCTCTTTGATGGTCTGAACGAAGGCCAGTTCAGCATCGCTTAGCAGATGGCCGACCGCGTGTCTCAGGAAATTGGGATCGCCGACCAGGTCATCGGCGTCGCGGGTCTCTACAAAGGCTGGTGGATTCTCCCAGTTGGCAACGAGGTCTAGGGCGGAGTTCAGATTGCCGGCCTTGGCTTCTCCACGCCGCTGCGGATCGCCACGGAGTGGGGGCTCGTGGTAGTCAACGGTTGCTTTGGGATATTCCAGCTGCAGTTCCTTGACGACCTCGCGGATCGTCTGGCGGTGACCGTCATCGCTGATCACCAGCCGGATGTGCGCTGTCGGATAGCTCTGGGTCAGGACCGAGCGGCCCGTCTTTTCCACCATTTCGGCGGGCTCGCCGTAGGTAGGGACGATGACGGCGACATCGGGGTGTTCAGAGGATTCAAGGGGTGACGGCTCGACCCTGGCATAGGTCCAATGGTTGATGACTGTGGTGATTACCATCAAAGCGGTCATCAGGCTGGCCAGCGCAAAAGGAATGGAAAGCCAGGGTGCCTGCCAGTTTAGGTTGACGATCAGCCAAGGGATGTATTGGACGAACATCGCCACCGTCAAGACGCCGGCGATACGGACTTTCCAGTTTTTCAACGGTTATTCCTCCGCCACTTTTTGCCACACCGCCGTCTCGACAGGGTAGCTGATGAATCTGAGTTCCGAGCCCCAGTTGGTCACCGTGCTTGTATGCCCATAGACTAAGCGGTACCCGTCACACTGGCTCAGCACATCAGCGATCTCCGCGGGCCAGGTGTAGGAGCCCCGAACATCCACAATCCAGTCGTAGGTGCACAGGGAAGGGGCCGTCTCCTCGTGCGTGACGCGATAAGTATCGTAGATATCCCACGGCGACTCGATGCGATCGCTAGCATACAGATACATCGTGAATGGCCAGGACTCATTGATCAGCAGAGTCTCGCCAGGTTGCACTCTCTCGACAAGGAAGCTGGCCGGCGGTCTAAGATTAGGCCAGCCGCGATCTGCCTGGTTGGCCTGCAGAATACCGAGGCCTGTCAGGCCCAGGATGAGGAACACCGTCACGATCCTGCGCAGCCCTCTGACACGTCTGCCGCTCCAAAGTCTACTCAGGGTCAGTCCCACCAGCGGGTAGACGAAGAGGAATCCGAAGACGACGTGTTTTCCGGTTCCGACCGGGTCCTCGGCCAAGATATGGTAGACGGGCCAGATTGCCAGGCAGGCCATCAGCAAGCTGGCAAGGGTGCGCCGTCCCTTGGCTAGGTACCAGCCGATAAGCGCCAGGAAAGCTGGAGCCGCACTCATATAGGCCAAGGCGATAGCGATGACACCCAGCGTTGCACCGAACTGGGGACGATTCTCCAGCCGCCAGCTGAAGAAGACGCCGATCTGCTCGCGCAGGGGCAGAAAAAAGGCCAGCCCCATCGCGCCGGCCAAAAACCCGAAGATCAGGACATCGGCATAGGCCTTCTGCTTTCGCAGTAGCAAAAGAACCCCGAGGAGTGGGGCGGCCATAAGGCCGATCGGATATTTGGCAAAGAAGGCCAGAGGGTAGGCGATCGCCGCAATCACTAACCAGACACGATGGTCTTGACGGACAAGCTCGGTGACGGCCCAAAAACTGATCGCGATCCACACTAGCGCCAGGACGTCATAGACGGCGAGGCGGGATAGGGCGATAAAGGGGCCGTTAATCGCGAAGGCCACTGTGGTCCAGAAACCAACGCGCGTGTTAAAAAGATTGGTGGCTGCGCGCCCCAGGGCACTAAGACTGATGACCCCTAGGAGAACGGCCAACGCTCGGGCGCCAACCAGGCCACCCAGTTGATAGCCCAGAGCTCCCAGAACCGGCCAGGCTAGGGAGCCGGCAAACCAGGTGAGGAATCGGTCGCTAAGTCCGTGCCCCTCCAAAGTCCGGAGCCCTGCCGTGACGTAGATACCCTCGTCGAAAAAGGGGCCATTGTAGCTCAGGGTTACAAGGCACAGCAGCCCAAATAGGCCGATCACAACCCATCGGGCACGCACATATGAGTCCTTCACGTTTTTCTCCCCCAACAATATGCCGTTCCGGACATCGTGTTGCCCTCAGGGCCTTCGTATGGGTCCTTGGCTAGGCTAAGCGGTATCTGGCGAACGGGTCCGACAGTTATAGAATGCCAACTCTAGCACGCAGGTGAAGGCTTCCTTGACGATCCCCGCGGTCATCTTTGATTCTCCAACTCGACGATCACGGAAGGTGATCGGGAACTCCTTAATCGTTTCACCCAGGCGCTCCGCGTGAAAAACGGCGCCCACCTGAAAGCCATAGCCCCGGGCGCAGATCGCCTGCCAAGGGATTGCTTCGAGCAGACTGCGGCGGTAGCAGCGAAAGCCACCGGTGCAGTCGCGGGTCTTAAGGCCGAGGAAAAGCCTGGAGATCCAGTTTCCGACGACGCTGATGAGGCGTCGCCTAATCGACCAATCTGGGGTACTGCCACCTTTGGTATAGCGCGACCCGATCACCAGGTCGGCGGACTCAATCTCAACCAGAAAGCGGGGCAGCTCAGCGGGGTCGTGAGAGAAGTCACAGTCCATCTCAAAGATGTACTCGTAGGCTCTTTCAAGGCTCCAGCCAAAGCCAGCGATATACGCAGGCCCCAAGCCTTCTTTGCCAGGGCGATGGAGGACGTGAACTTCAGCATGCTCTTCGGCCAGTCCATCAGCGATGGCGCCGGTGCCATCAGGAGAGTTATCGTCGACGACCAATACATCCAGACCGGCATTGAGATTGAGAATGGCCTGCACCAGTGGAGGCAGATTCTCGGCTTCGTTGTACGTCGGGATGATCACAAGCGACCGTTCGATCCCGGTCATAACTCCCCCTCAGATGCTAAGTCAAAATCACAATATCTCATTATAGTGCGTTCGAGAGCCGAGTCAACTCATAGTTTGTTTCAGTCCTCGCCGAGCCTTTCGCAAACCGGGCTGCTCCCGGTCGCTTAGGTTATAGAGCCATCTCAACGCTAGCGGCGGCAAAGGCCACATTGCCGTTAGTCGCGACGTCCCTATCATACTTAACGCCCTGGCTCTATAGAAGATACGGATAACCGTTTTCAACGGTTGCTTTGGATCCCGAGTATAGTCATCTGCGGAGAAAAGAGCCGCATTTGCCAGGAGAATACGGCCAAGCAGATGGCCGTGCTTTGTTATCTTATTCTGGTCCTGCTCAGTCAACAGGAAGAGTGTCGGCGGAGCGGCTGAACGTGAAGCATCTTCGGGCAGGCTGGGACAACGATTACCTGCTGAAGATCCTAACAGTTGGCTCTACTGAAAAAAGGTTGCGAAGTATGAAAAATCTCAGCTTTACCCACTACATATGCCGTTTTTTTTGTCTTATAGAACACAATATGTGGGGCGTGCCGCTGACGCGCCTACCTTTTTACAGGGGAGCCAACAGTTTAGATGCGATTGCCCTGCCATTGCCAGCAATGAAGAATCTCAGTTCTTCGCACTGTCAGGGCGGAAGAGCCCGTCAGGGTGGAGCAGCACCGGCGCTGATCGTTCAACCCACCCATTCCCGACTCAGGCCTTGTTTTTGGGCTCTATACGCCCTTCTGTCCCCACTTCGACCTCGTTGTGAGGCTCTATTTGCCTCATAAAAGGAGTCAGCGCCCCACCAGCGCCTCGACGCGAACGGCCAACGGGC
>PWVB01000349.1 GCA_003562365.1 Anaerolineae bacterium | reverse complement strand
GTCCTTGCTCATCGCGGGACATAATCGAGGCCAGGTCGAAACGAAACCCATCCACGTGCGTCTCCGCTACCCAGTGGTGGAGGCAGTCCAGCACCATCCGTCTGACGACGGAGTTGTTGGCATTTACGGTATTGCCCGTCCCGCTGTAATCCGCGTAGACTGCGCCGTTGTCCTCCAGCATGTAGTAGGTGCGGTTAGCCAGGCCTCGGAAGGAGAGCGTCGGTCCGTCTTCCCCCGCCTCTGCGGTGTGGTTGAAGACCACGTCTAAGATCACCTCGATGCCGGCCTGATGCAGGGCCTTGACCATATCTCGGAACTCGTCGATAGCACAGAGGTGCGTGTCTCCGGATGCGTAGCCGTAGTGAGGGGCGAAGAATGCGATAGGACTGTAGCCCCAGTAGTTTGTGAGATCGCCCGGTGCTTCTTGCGCATCGAAATGCTGCACTGGCATCAGCTCGACGGCGGTGACACCGAGGGATTGAAGATAGGGAATCTTGTCAACCACGCCGAGGTAAGTACCGCGATGGTCCGGTGTAACGTCGCAGCTGGGGTGCTGGGTGAACCCTCTGACGTGCATCTCGTAGATGACGGTCTCCGCAAAGGGTCGATCCAGCTGATGGTCGCCCTCCCAATCATAGCGATCCATATCGACCACGACGCTCTTGATCGCCTGGCCCCAATTCCTTCCGGGGTTGGCTGCTGCCGTGCGGCTGTAAGCGCTGCTCGGCGCCACCGACCGAGCGTAGGGATCGACCAACAGTTTATCTCCGTCAAACAAGAGCCCTTCCTGCGGACGATAGGGGCCATCGACACGATAGCCGTAGAGCTGACCGTGGCCAATGCCTGACACAAAGATATGCCAGTAGTAGAAGTTGCGGTTCCGTTTTCGATCGAGTGGAAAAGCATGGCTTGGCTCGGCGTCATCCGGCTCGTCAAAGAGCAGCAACTCGGCGCCGTCGCAGCCTCTAGCGAAGAAGACGAAGTTTACGCCTTCGGGGTAGACGGTGGCGCCAAGGGGATAGCTCCATCCAGGTGATGCTTCGATTGTCATAATCGACTCCCTAATGTCTCTTCGCGCTCCCAGTGGGCAAGCACTTATCCTTATCGGCATTCTACAGCGAAAGTGCTCCAGTTCAACCACTCTTTGTGTCTACCAAGCAGCATCGGTTTCTATTTGACGGGGTACTCAGACTGAGTATGCTGGGATAGGCTAAAGCTCATCAAGCTAAGGATCCTAGGAGGATGCCAATGACCAGCTTTCCCAGACCGGAGCACCCGCGTCCCCAGTTCCAGCGCGCTGATTGGGTGAATCTCAACGGACGGTGGACTTACGTCTTTGACTTCGGCAGGTCCGGGCGCCAGCGTGGCTTTCAGGATAAGGAAGGCTTCGCCGACATGACCCACGGGGGCGTGATCACCGTGCCTTTCTGTCCGGAGTCCAAGCTCTCTGGCGTGCAGCACACGGATTTCATCGAATGTATGTGGTACCATCGTGAGCTAATCGTGCCTGCAGCTTGGGACGGTCGCCGTGTTATTCTGCATTTTGGTGGCGTAGACTATGATGCCGAGGTCTTTATCGACGGCGTGTCAGTGGGGCGCCATTGGGGTGGGACCGTAGCCTTTGGCTTCGACATCACCGCGCACATTATCCCCGGCGAGACTCACAATCTGGTTGTCTACGTCCAAGACGACGTTCGCTCGGGGCACCAACCAGCTGGAAAGCAGTGTCCAGACTTTCGCTCTCGCGGCTGCCATTACACTCGCACCACCGGCATCTGGCAGACGGTCTGGATGGAGGCGGTCTCAGAGTTCGGGCTTCAGGATGTGCAGATCACCCCCGATCTCGACAGACAGCGCTTTGTGATTGTGCCGGCGTTCTATGGGTTGCAGTCGGGGCTTAGATTGCGGGCGACATTGACAGACGGAGAGACCATCGTCGCCCAAAGGGAGAGCGCAGCTGCCAACGGCGTCTACTCCGACCTCCTCCTTCAGGAAGCGCGCTCGTGGTCGCCAGACAGTCCCTTCCTCTACGATCTGGTCCTTGAGGTGCTCGACGGTGACCTGGTGCTGGACACCGTGACAAGCTACGCTGGCCTCCGCAAGATCCACATCGAGGGCAACCAGGTGCTCCTCAACAACGAACCGCTAATGCTGCGCCTGGTGCTGGATCAGGGCTTCTACCCTGACGGCATCTGGACCGCGCCCTCCGACGTAGCTCTGAAACGCGATATCGAGCTGGCGTTACGGTCTGGGTTCAACGGTGCTCGACTGCATCAGAAGGTCTTTGAACCGCGCTTTCACTACTGGGCAGATAGACTGGGGTATCTGACGTGGGGTGAGTCGTCCAGCTGGGGTATCGACATCACTGATCCGGTCAGTGCACGTAACTTCCTCACTGAATGGCGCGAGATCGTGGTTCGCGATCGCAATCACCCCTCCATCATCGCCTGGACGCCATTCAACGAGACCCGCGAGGGCGCGGGGCATCCTCAGCACGCACGGTTGCACGCCGATGCCTATGACCTGACGCATCACCTAGATCCCACCCGGCCTGTCAACGATGCCAGCGGTTATGTGCATGTGAAGACCGATCTGTGGACGGTGCACACATACAATCAGGATCCGGACTCGCTTCGCGAGCAGTTGCGACCTGATCCGGAGGCCGGCGTGTGGCGTAATGCTCCTGACTATGAGGTGAGTTATGCTGGCCAGCCTTACATCGTGGACGAGTTCGGGGGGATCAAGTGGATTCCCGCCGCCGATCAGGTCTTTGCCGAGGACTCCTGGGGCTATGGTGAGGATCCGCAGACGCTGGAGGCATTCTACGCTCGACTGGAGGGCTTGGTGGACGCGGTGTTGAGTCACGAGCATATCTGCGGCTTCTGTTATACGCAGCTTACCGACATCGAGCAGGAGCAGAACGGCATCTACAACTATGATCGCTCCACTAAGTTTGATATGCAGCGGATTGCGAAGATCTTTCGAAAGACCAGGGGGTAGGAGAGGGAGCTGACACTTACTCAGGGGCCTATTGTATGAGAAGCACAACAACAACACTTCGGTCTGTTGTCCTCTGATGGACTCAGAGTGCAAAGGGAGATAGTGCTCAGGCGTTTGGAGGGCGAGGCGTTCAAGTCAAGGGAGATCACTATGGTAAGGGCTTTGCGCCACGATGATGTTGTCTTTATGTATGCGGCTGAGGACGAGCAGGCTTATGCCGACTATGGTGCCACCGTGGTGGGCTGGGGTGGTGCGCATACCCTGGATCGAGTGCGGCGCTATGCCGCCCTCGGCATCCACGCGACCGGTACGATGTGGTGTTTGACTGCCGGCGCCGAGGCTCTGCACAAGGATCCGGATTTGCGTGAGGCGACTTGTCGCGATATTGAGGGGAAGCCTATCGCCGTACCCTGGCTTCCTGACCACGTCTATGAGGGAACGCCAAGCTGGTTTGGCTGTACCAACCATCCTACGTTCCGTGCGCATGTTCGAAAGCAGGTCGCGAACGCTATGGCCGGAGGCGCTGCTGGGTTGCACGTCGACGACCATCTCGGTAGCGCGCAGTCGACGGCGAACCACGCTGGGTGCTTCTGCGATGCCTGTATGGCGGCTTTTCGTCTATGGCTCGTCGAGTGGGCCACGCCCGGGCTGTTGGCTGAGGCGGGTGTGATGGATTTCGAGGATTTTGACTACCGGACGCTTGTCCATGCATATGCGACGACCCGTGATACCTATCTGGAGATCCAGCATACCATTCCGCTTCATCACGCCTTCGTCGACTGCCAACTTCAGCTGGCAGCGGAGCATACTCGCCAGCTTGGATCGCTGGCTGCAGAGATCGCCAACCGCCCTGTCACGCTGAGCGCCAACACCTGCCTGCCTCATCCGGAGCACCTCGTCGTTACGCCGCACTTGTCCTACTTGGTGGGTGAAGTGGCACAGTACGCTGAGAGCGGTACCGCACGGCTGCTCGAAACAGTGCGCGCCTATCGAATGGCCGAGGCCATAGGTAAGCCTATCGCTGCTACCGGTATGGGTTGGGACTGGGCCTACGTTAAGGAGCATGACCTCGAGGCGTTGGTGCGTATCTGGATCGCGTTGAGTTACGCTTGTGGCCAGCGGCTGATGGCGCCGCACCGGATGTGGTGCTTCACGCCGGAGAAAGGAACCCACTGGTACCAGGGCCCGACCGACGCCTACGCGCCGCTGTACCGCTTTGTCCGAGCGCATCCTGAGCTCTTCCGTGACTGCCGAACTGTCGGCCCACTGGCCGTGCCCCCGAGGATACCTGCCGACCTTGATACTCATACCGATCGAGAAGCACTGCGAACGGCGTTGGATGCAGGCGATCCACGCCCTTTGGAGACCGGAGACCGCCTCTGGATTTTTCCCAGGGAGCGAGGTGATGGCACTCCGGTGGTGCATGTTGTGAGCTTGGCCTATGATCCTGAGGCTGATGGCGTGACCGCGCAGTCTGACGTCGAGATCCGGGTTCCGGGCCATATTTACGGGCGCACCTTTTCACGGGCGAAGGCCTATCGCTATGATGCGGATCCGTCCGAGGTGGCTGTTGCTGTTGGTTCGGACCTAGACTTGACTCTAAGGCTGGCGACGCAGCGGCTCTGGACAACTTTTACATTGGTAGCTTGAGCTTTGTTGGGAGGCCGATGAAGATCACAAAGATTGAGGCCCTATGTCTCTCCCGAATGCACGAACCCGAGCGTCAGTGGATCACCTCGCGCTATCGTACAGCTAAAGCCGACTGTGCCATCATCGTGGTGCATACCGATGGTGGATTGGTGGGCATCGGCGAGGCCAGCGCGTATGGCTGGCCCTTGATGATCCGCGAGTGGGTTGACTGGCTGACGCCGGAATTGGTGGGTACCGACCCTGAGGATCCCGGGATTGCCCTCCATCCTAATGGTGTGGCTCGCGCGTACGACGCCGCCGTGGCGGGTATCGACTGTGCGCTGTGGG
>PWVB01000317.1 GCA_003562365.1 Anaerolineae bacterium | reverse complement strand
TTCATCCGCCAGGTCTATCCAGATCTCATAGTTAGCTAGTTTTGTCAGGATCAGTAAGTGTCGAGAGTTCAGACGTGAAGCATAGTGGGCAAAGGCTTGATCGTATTTCTGCTAATCTCATCCGCAGCCGGTTGATACAGGCCATTTTCAGTGAAGCGAAACAACAGGATGTGGTGGTCAGACCGGTCAATGGCGAACAGATGTGGCATTATGGGGTCCACTGGCAATCTTTACGAGCGACGAACACAGTGTGAACACCAAGTCCCGCCGGAGCATAGCAGGAGACGGGCAGGACATTGTCCTGACTTGTTCTAGCAGTGAGACTCTTACACGTTAACGGGGGAGGGCAGATGGAGAGCCGACGAAAGGGAAAGGTTCCTCAACACCATCTGCCCTACCTGTAAGCCCGGAGCCTCATCTGGGATATGTACTCAACTCTTTGAAACAGTTTGAGGAACCAATAAGAGCTATGACCGTAAACCTGAGCCACTATGAAGTCTGGTTTGTGACGGGCAGCCAGCACCTGTACGGGGAGGAGGCGCTGCGGCAAGTAACGGAGGATGCCCGTATCATTGTGGAATCTCTGTCTGCCTCGGAAGAACTTGCGGCGAAAGTTGTTTTCAAGCCAATTGTAACGACGGCAGAAGAGATCGCGAATGTTTGTGCGGCAGCTAATATAGATCCGGCCTGCATCGGCTTGATCACTTGGATGCACACTTTCTCGCCTGCCAAGATGTGGATCGCTGGACTCAACGCAATGCGGAAACCCTTCGTTCATCTGCATACGCAGTTTAACCGCGATATCCCCTGGGGTGAGATCGATATGGACTATATGAACCTGAACCAGTCGGCCCACGGCGGACGGGAGTACGGGTTCATCGTCTCGCGCATGCGGCGCAGACGGAAGGTGATCGTCGGGCATTGGCAGGACGAGGAGGTCTTGGCGGAGCTGGACACCTGGATGCGGGCAGCGGCAGCGTGGCAGGATTCACAACACCTGAAGATTGCCCGCTTTGGCGACAATATGCGCGAGGTAGCGGTCACCGAGGGTGACAAGGTTGCTGCGCAAATCCGCTTTGGCTATAGTGTTAACGGGTATGGTTTGGGCGACCTTGTAGCCTATGTTGAGCAGGTCACGGCCGACGAGATCGACGGACTGGTCGAGGTCTACAAGACGAACTATGACGTCGCTGCCGAACTCCTCAGCGGTGATGCGCGCCATGGGGCGCTTCGTGATGCTGCGCGGATCGAGCTTGGTATGCGGGCCTTCCTTGATGAAGGCGGCTTCCGGGCTTTTACAACCACCTTCGAGAATCTCTACGGGCTGACGCAGTTGCCTGGTCTGGCGGTGCAACGTCTGATGGCAGACGGATATGGCTTCGGTGCTGAAGGCGACTGGAAAACCGCCGCACTGGTGCGTTCGATGAAAGTGATGGGATCGGGACTGCCGGGTGGTGCATCCTTTATGGAGGACTATACTTACCATCTTGAGCCCGGCAACAGCAAGGTGTTAGGCGCCCACATGCTGGAGGTCTGCCCCACCATCGCAGACGGTGATGCGGCGATGGAAATCCATCCGCTGTCCATCGGCGGCAAGTCAGATCCGGTGCGCCTGGTCTTCAATGTCGCTGAAGGACCGGCGGTAAACGCTTCCCTGATCGATCTAGGCGACCACTTCCGCCTGCTGGTCAACCCGGTGGTGGTTGTGGCGCCCGATGCACCATTGCTCAACCTCCCAGTGGCACGGGTAGTCTGGGTACCGGAGCCGAATCTCAAGGCTGCTGCGGCGGCCTGGATTCTGGCGGGAGGTGCACATCATACCGGTTTCAGCCAGGCGGTCAAGGCATCTCATCTGGAGGACTTCGCTGAGATAGCGGGAGTCGAGTGCATATTTATCGATGCGGAAACCGACTTGCGGACCTTCAAAAAAGAACTGCGTTGGAATGAGATGGTCTACGCTATGTCGCGGGATATGTGATCAATTCCCATGAAGGCCCTGGTACTGAGAGGTCCCCGTTGTCTGGAGCTAGCAGATGTTTCGCGACCGGTACTGACAGCACCGGAGCACGTGCTGATTGAGGTCAAGGCCTGCGGCATCTGCGGGAGTGATCTGCGCTACTGGGGCGGCGAGAACCCTTGGGCGCTGCATACACTGGGCAAGCAAGTCGAAAATCCCCCCAATATGGTGCTGGGCCACGAGTATGCCGGCGTGGTTGTCCAGGTGAACGATGCTCGCTATGAGAATCTGCTGGGACGTCGGGTGGGAGCACAGGCCTTTCGCAGCTGTGGCGCCTGCCAACTATGTCACGCGGGCCGTGAGAACCTCTGTAAACAGACGCTGCACATTGGCCATGCTCAGGGGTGGGGTATTCTGGAAGAGAATGGATGGGCAACATACCCTGGGGCCTACGCGGAGTATTGCTTGGCCTGGGCTGACTTGGTTCACCCGATGGCCCACCATGTCAGCTTCGAGGAGGAAGCGTTGCGCGATTTTCTTGGGGTCGCCGTTCACGCTTTTGGTCGTTCCCGATTGGGCAAGACGGCCGTCCAGAATGGTGACGCGATGGTGCTGTGCATCGGCGGTGGGCCGGTGGGCTTGAGCATCGCTCAGGTGGCCCGCGCCCGAGGGGTCCAGCGGATCGTTGTAGCGGATCCGGCTCCGATGGCGCGGGAGATCATCGCTCGTTATCCGGGGCTGGAGGTCGTTGATCCAGCAGCGGTGGATCTCGTGGCGGCGCTGGGTGCCGCCACGTGCGCTGCTGTCTTCGACACTGTTGGCACGCCCACGATTCTGGCGCAGGGTCTAGAGCTGTTGGCAGAAAGTGGCACCTATGTCAATCTAGCTGTTCACGACGTTACGTACACGCTTAATGGGACGGACCTGGGCTCAGAACGATCCATCACGACGTCCTCCAACGCGCTTTATCGTGATGAGCGCGAGGCTCACAAACTTATCGAATCGGGAGCCGTCAACATGGCCTCAATGGTGACTCATCGCTACCCGCTGGAAGCCTACATCGAAGCCTATGCGTTACTGCTGACTAAGCCCAAGCAAGCGTACAAGGTGATGTTTGTGTAGACCAGTTTGATCTTCCTCCGAAAAAGAGGACAAGTCAATGAGGCTCGTGTAGGATATGAAAGACCACTTTGGAGGGAGTGATATGAGCAAACGAAAGACGTACACCGCTGAGTTCAAACGTGAAGCGGTGTAGCTGGCCGAGATGACCGATAAGACCCAGGCCGAAATTGAGCGTGACCTGGGCCTTTGGAGAGGCTGCATCAGTGGCTGGAAGCGACAGCTGACAGAGGAAGGGGAGGAGCATTGGGATTCGTTACCGGTGCGCCAGATGTGCGGGGTGTTGGAGGTATCACCGAGCGGGTACTAAGCTTGGTGCGGGTGACCTGCCAGCGGGCGGGAGATGGCTAATCAAGCGTTGCTGGAGTAGATCTAAGCTGTGTTTGACGCGACTGGAGCGACGTAAGGGAGCCCATCGGTGTATCGCGAGCGGGTGGCCCGCCTGATGCGCCTGCGGGGCCTGAAGGACAAGCAGGCGCGGCGCTACAAGGCCACGACGGAGCGCAATGGCGCGCATCCAGTGGCCCCGAATCTGCTGAAACGGGACTTGGCAGCCCAGCGACCGGACCAGACATGGCTTGGTGACATCACCTACATCGTTACCGGAGAACGGTGGCTCTGCCTGGCAGCGGTATCAGATCTGTGAAGTCGATCCGACGTGGGCTGGACGATGTCGGATCGGATGACGCATGAGTTGACGCTGGCCGTCCTAAGCATGGCCTTGCGACGACGTCAGCCAGCAGCTGGCTTTGAGCATCACTCGGGCGACGCGAGCCAGTGTTAATAGCACAGACGGGCAGTATGATAACGCTCCGATGGAGAGCCTTTTGAGCACGCTCAAGAGGGAATGCGTCAACCGTAGTCAGTGCCTGCCGTGGTGGGAAGAGGACAGATGGAGAACCAAAGAAGGGAGAAGGTTCCTCGAAGCCATCTGTCCAACCTAGAAGCTCGGCGTCCCGTATGGGATGCGCCCAACCTGTTGACACATTTTGAGGAACCAGATTGAGATTAATGCGGGTTTCAGTTTGGCATCGCGATCTGTCGGACAGCTATCTGCGGATGGTGTCACAACTAGGTGCAGACGCCATCGATTTTGGTGCTGGCGACGCGTTTGTCGGCGTAAAGGAGCAGGGGTTTCCGGACTTGGACGGTGTGCTGAAGGTGCAGAAGACGTTCCGGTCTTGGGGTCTCCAGATCAACCGTGTGACCTTGCCGGACATCAGCCAGGGCTTTATGTGCGACGAGCCGGGTTTTGAGGACGACCTGGATAACGCCTGCAACGCACTGCGGGTCTTCGGCGAGGCTGGCATACCCATCGCACGTCAACGCTTCGGGGGCGACGCAATGCCCTATCGGACACAACCCTATCGCGCGACCCATCGGGGTGGTTACGTCTCAAGAGGCGAATATGCTTACCAGTCACGGCCGGAGCCTCCAACATCGGAGGTGCTTGATGCCTGGTGGCAGCGATTCCGGCTCGTCTATGGGCGATTAGTGCCGATCGCCGAGGAGGTGGGTGTTAAGCTAGCGCTGCATCCATCGGATACTCCCTATGCCGGAACCCCTTTCGACGGCTTGGGTTTTCACCGGGTCATCGATGCCTTTCCCGGTCGGATGGTGGGCTATCTCTACTGCGTCGGGACACGTGCGGAGGCGGGGGGCTCCGCTCTGGTTCTCGACGAGATCAACAACTTCGGACGTAAGGGGCGGCTCTTCACAGTCCACTTCCGCAACGTCCGAGGTAGCCTAGCAACGGCCGGAGGCTTCGAGGAGGTGCTGTTAGATGACGGAGACATGAATATGTTCCGGATACTGCAGGCCCTGGACCACGTCGGCTTTGATGGGTGCCTCAACCCTGATCACATCCCTTCGCTGGAGGGCGACCACGGGCATGCCAGCCTGG
>PWVB01000150.1 GCA_003562365.1 Anaerolineae bacterium | reverse complement strand
TGGGCTTGATGCTCGCTCTGTCCCGCCATATCACCCGTGCCGATGCTGCGATGAAGGACGGGCGCTGGGAGAAGAAGACCCTGGGAGGTATAGAGCTCGCGGGTAAGACGCTGGGCATCATCGGCTATGGCCGCATCGGCCAAATGCTGGCCGAGAAAGCGCGCCCGCTGGGCATGAAGGTGGTTGCGTCCGATCCTTACGTCGAGCACGAGGATATCGTCTCCCTAGACAGCCTGCTCAAGACCGCGGACTTCATCAGCCTGCACATTCCCGCCACCGATGAGACCCGTGACCTGATCGATGAGGGGGCACTGTCCAAGGTCAAGCCAGGCGTCTATCTGATCCAGGCCTCCCGCGGCGGCACCGTCAACGAGACCGCCCTCTACGAGGCGCTCGTGAACGGCACGCTGGCCGGCGCTGGGTTGGACGTCTATACTGAGGAGCCGCCGGAGCGCGCCGCACTGCGCAAGCTGGTTGAGCTTCCGCAGGTCATCGCGACGCCCCATCTTGGCGCGTCCACCCAGGAAGCCAAAGCCCGCGTCGGCGAGGAAATCGTCAAGATCGCGAAGTCCTATCTCGCCTGACCAATAAAGGGGGGCACTATGGCGACCATCCGGCCTTTTCGTGGCCTACGCTACAATCCGCACAAGTTCTGCGACGTCTCAGACGTGATCACGGCGCCTTACGATCGGATCCACGCGGCCGAACAGACGCTCTACTACGATCAATCGGCCTACAACCTTGTGCGCATCATCCAAGGTAAGTCAACACCCGCCGACGATGCCGATAACAACGTCTACGCCCGGGCGGCGTGCTATAAGCGCAACTGGATCGCTGAGGAGGTCCTGATCCGCGACCCGGCGCCGGTCCTCTACGTGCTGGAGCAGCGATTCACCACCCCTGATGGGGTGGAGCACGTCCGACAAGGGCTGACGGCAGCGCTGGAGCTATCGGCCTTTGATGAAGGCGCCGTCCTGCCTCACGAACGCACCTTGAGCGGCCCCAAGGAGGACCGTTTCAAACTGACGAATGCCACGCAGACGGCCTGGGGACAGATCTTTATGCTCTATCCTGGCGATACAGCAGCTATCAGCCAGCGTCTGCAATCCTACCTTGATGCCCATATGCCTGGGCTCCTGCACGATCGTATCGTCGAACCGGAGGTAGAGCAGAACTTCTGGCTGGTTGACGACGAGGCGCTCATCGCCGACGTTGTTGGGGCGATGGGCTTACAATCGCCCATCATCATCGCCGACGGACACCATCGTTACGAGACCGCGTTGCGCTATCGAGATGAGATGCGCGCGCAACATCCCGACGCCCCGGCCAATGCGGCTTTCAACTATGCTCTGGTGACACTCGTGAGCATGGAGGATCCTGGCCTGGTCATCCTGCCCACCCACCGGCTGGTTCATTCCTACCCCAGGAAGACGGCCGCGGCGTTGCTGAAGGATCTGGCCCCCTACTTCACCGTGGAGGAGGTCTCGACTCTGGGCCATCTCCAGGAAGCGCTGGGCGACGCCGTGCCAGAGCATCCGCGGTATGGGCTATATGACGGCGACTACAACCTGCTGACGCTGAAGGATCTGGAGGTGATGGACCAGCTGCTTCCCGGCCGCGACCCAAACTTCCGCTATCTCGACGTCACGGTGCTGCACGAGCTCGTCATCGAGAAAACGATGGGCCTGAGCAAGGAAAGCATCGAGCGCCGTGAGAACATCACCTATCTTCGCGACCCCATCCAAGGGTTAGAGGCCGTAGATGAGGGCAAGGCGAATTTCATCTTCGTGCTGAATCCGACACGGATCGAGCAGGTGCGCGCCTGCACGGCCGCCGGGGAGCGGATGCCGCAGAAGTCAACGGACTTCTTTCCCAAGATCGTCAGCGGCCTGGTGGCACTGCCACTGCACGACACGTTGTAATGTAGCCCGCGCTGCGCGACACCGGGATGAGCTTGACTCTCGTCCCGGTGTCGCTGTGGAAGGATCTATGAACGAGATCGCCTATCTGCTTTTCGACCTGGATGATACGCTTTACACTGACGCCTCCGGCCTCTTCATGGAGGTCGGGACGCGCATCGAAGGCTGGACGGCGGAGGCGCTCGGGATCAGCCTGACCGAAGCCCGAGGCATAAGGCGTCGCTACTACAACGATTACGGCACCACCATGGCTGGCCTGCTGCGCGAGCATCCCGAGGTGAACATCGATGCCTACCTCGATTACGTGCACGACATTGACGTGAGCCGCTATCTGGCGCCCAATGCCGAGCTGGCGGCGATGCTGGCGAGCCTGCCGCGCCCGAAGGTCATCTTTACCAACAGTGTCCACGACTGGGCCGACCGGGTGACGCTGCAATTAGGCATTCGCGACCACTTTGAGGCCATCTTTGACGTCCGTGCCGTGGGCTACTGCAGCAAACCGGATCCCCGCGCCTATGCTTGGGTCCTGGAAAGGCTGGGCCTGCCGGGCAATGCCTGTGTGATGCTCGACGATCAGGTCAGCTACCTGAGCGGAGCCGCCAAGGCCGGGATGACCACGATCCTGGTGCGCCGAGGTGGGCAGAGCACCAATGGCATCGACTACGCCGTCGACGGGATCCTGGAGGCGGCGCCGGTGTTAGCCCGCCTGCTGGCCAACTGAGGTCACTTCCGCGCCAGGAAGGGTGCGCCCGCCGAGAAAAAAGACACCCCCCGGAAGCCGGGGGGTATCCTATGTGTCTTGCGCGGACGGAGGAGATCAGTCAGCCGCCGCCCAGCTGTAGTCCATATCGGCCATCTGCTTGTATTTGTTCCAGCGCGCTTTGACGTCGGCACGAGCCAGCTCTAGCAGCTCCTCCGCACGATCGGGCATCGACTGCCGAAGGGTGCGGAAGCGCACCTCATTGTACATATACTCCTTGATGTCCGTCTTGGGCTCGCGGGAATCCAGCTGCAGCGGATTCTTTCCTTCCGCTGTGAGTCGTGGATCATAGCGGTAGAGAACCCAGGCGCCCGAGTCCACGGCAAGCTTCGTCTGGTTGAAGCCCTGCTTCATCTGCGGGATACCGTGGGCGATGCAGTGGCTGTAGGCGATCACCAGGCTGGGGCCGTCATAAGACTCGGCCTCGCGCAACGCACGGAGCGTCTGCGTATCGTTGGCGCCCATTGCGATCTGCGCCACGTAGATATTGCCATAGGTCATCGCGATCATACCCAAATCTTTCTTAGGCAGCTCGCGCCCGGCGTAGGCGAACTTCGCCACCGCGCCACGGGGTGTAGCCTTGGACATCTGACCACCGGTGTTGGAGTAAACTTGCGTGTCCAGCACCAACACATTGACGTTGCGTCCCTGAGCAAGCACGTGGTCCAGACCACCATATCCAATATCGTAGGCCCACCCGTCGCCGCCGAAGATCCAGACGGAGCGCCGGACCAACACGTCGGCCAGGCTCAGCAGATCCCGGGCCTCGGGCGAGTCTACATCAGCCAAGCGATCCTGCAGCTGCGCGACCCGTGCGCGTTGGGCGGCATAGTCGGCTTCCTCGATCTGCTCGGCGTTCAGCAGCCCGTCGGTCAACTCATCGCCTAACGTGTCACGGAAACGCTCCACAAGCTCCCGGGCGTATTCTTCCTGCTTGTCCAGCGTCAGGCGGAAACCAAAGCCAAACTCGGCATTGTCCTCAAAGAGGCTGTTGTTCCAGGTCGGACCGCGGCCCTCGGGATCGGTCGTGAAGGGGGTAGTGGGCATATAGCCGCCGTAGATGGACGAGCACCCGGTCGCGTTGGAGATAACGGCGCGGTCCCCGTAGAGTTGACTGACCAGCCGGACATAGGGAGTCTCGCCACAACCCGCACAGGCGCCGGAGAACTCAAAAAGCGGGCGCAAGAACTGCGACTCCTTAACAGTGTTTAAGTTCAACGCTGTCCGGTCATAGTCGGGGATCTCGTTGCGGAAGAAGCCCCAGTATTCGGCCTCGCGGTCGCGAATATCCAGGACCGGTGTCATATTGATCGCTTTGCGGTCTGGATTCTCGCGATCCTTGGCAGGGCAGACCTCGACACAGAGCGCACAGCCCGTGCAGTCCTCGACACTCTCTTGGACCGTGAAGAGCTGACCCTCAAACGCCCGGCCGCGCGCCTCAGCGGAGCGGAAACCCTCGGGGGCCCCCTCCAACGCCTCAGGAGCGTAGACTTTGGTGCGGATCACAGCGTGCGGGCACGCCATCGCGCACTTACCACACTGGATGCAGATGTCAGGTTCCCAGATTGGCGTCTCCAGCGCGATGTTGCGCTTCTCGTACTGCGTCGTCCCTACTGGGAAAGTACCATCCGCCGGCATAGCTGAGACAGGCAGGTCATCTCCCTTGCGCCGGATCATCTGGGCGATCACGTTCTCGACGAACTCGGGGGCGTCGCCTTTGATGGCCGGACGCATCTGGATGTCACTGGTGGCCTCGGCGGGCACCTCAATCTGATGGAGGTTCTCCAACGCCTGATCCACCGCGGCATAGTTCATCTCGACCACCTTGGGACCGCGATTTCCATACGTCTTCTTGATGGCGTCCTTGATCTTGGCGATCGCCTCATCCTTTGGCAGGATCTCGGCGAGAGCGAAGAAACAGGTCTGCATAATCGTGTTGATGCGTCCCCCCAAGCCGATCTCACGCGCCACATCGTAGGCATCGATGACGTAGAAGTCGAGCTCCTTGTCAATGATCTGCTCCTGAACCCTGCGCGGGAGATGGTCCCAAGTCTCATCAGCCGGGTGAGGGCTGTTGAGCAGGAAGGTAGCGCCCTTCGCGGCATTCCCCAACACGTCGAACTGTTCGACGAACCCGAACTGGTGACAGCCCACGAAGTTAGCCGAATTCACCAGATAGGTGTAGCGGATGGGGCGAGGGCCAAAACGCAGGTGGGAGACGGTTGTGCCCCCAGACTTCTTTGCATCGTACTCGAAGTAACCCTGGGCGTAGTCGTTAGTCTCCTCACCAATGATCTTGATGCTGTTCTTGTTGGCTCCGACGGTACCATCGGAGCCCAGACCGAAAAAGATGGCTCGCACAACGTCATCGGGCTCAATGTTGAAGTCAGGATCGAATTCGAGGCTGGTATCGGTAACGTCGTCGAAAATACCCACAGTGAAGTGGTTTTTGGGGGTCGTCTTCTGCATCTCATCGAAGATGCCCTTGACCATCGCCGGAGTGAATTCTTTGCTCGACAGGCCGTAGCGCCCGCCGATCACCTTGATGTTACTTTCGGCCTCGGCAACCGCGGTAATGATATCCTGATAGAGTGGCTCACCAGCGCTTCCGGGTTCCTTGGTGCGATCTAACGCGGCGATCAGGTTCACAGTCTCGGGCAATACATTGATGAAGTGCTCGATGCTGAAGGGGCGGAACATGCGAACCTTGACAACGCCAACCTTCTCTCCCTGGTCAGCCAGGTATTCAACGGTCTCGTGCGCCACCTCGGCACCGGAGCCCATCAACACGATCACGTGCTCGGCATCCGGTGCGCCGACATAGTCAAAGAGCTTATAGGCACGCCCGGTCAGCTCGGCAAACTTGTCCATCGCCGCCTGCACCGCAGCAGGCGTCTTGAGGTAATAAGGGTTGACCGTCTCACGGCCCTGGAAGTAGACATCGGGCCCCTGGGACGTACCACGAATCACTGGATGATCCGGGTTGAGAGCACGCTGACGGTGCGCTTGCACCAACTCATCACTGATCATCTCGCGGATGGACGCATCCGACAGGACTTCGATCTTGTTGATCTCGTTGCTGGTGCGAAACCCATCGAAGAAGTGGACGAAGGGCACCCGCGACTCAAGACTGGCTGCTTGGGCAATGATCGCAAAGTCCTGCGCCTCTTGCACAGAGTTGCTCGCCAGCAGGCCGAAGCCCGTCGCACGGGCCGCCGTAATGTCAGTGTGATCGCCGAAGATGGAGAGCGCTTGCGCCGCAAGGCTGCGCGCAGAAACGTGGAAGACGGTCGGCGTTAACTCACCGGCGATCTTATACATGTTAGGAATCATCAGAAGCAGGCCCTGAGAGGCGGTGAAGGTCGTCGTCAGCGCGCCGGTCTGGAGCGCGCCGTGAATGGCACCAGCCGCTCCGCCCTCCGACTGCATCTCGACCACCAGAGGCACCGTGCCCCAAAGGTTCGTCTCGCCCTTAGCCGAGAGCTCATCGGCCAGCTCGCCCATGGGGCTCGAGGGCGTGATCGGGTAGATCGCAACCACCTCATTGACTTTATGAGCCACACTAGCGCAAGCGGAGTTGCCATCCACGGTGGTCATCTTGTGTTCTGCCATAAACAGTCCTCCTGAGAGTTAGCTATAATCACGTCTGAAAAACGGTTGCCAAGTTAGCCTAAGCATGCCTTACGATTATAACATGGGCAGAGAGAGCGTCAAAAGGATGGCTAACCCTTTCTGCTACGACAGACGTAAGGATTTTCTGAAGTAGTGCAGCGTTGAGAAAGACTGCCTCTCAGGCTGACGAGCATGGGTCTACACGACCGCAGGGTCGGCCTGGCTATGGTAGGCGAAAGCAGATCGGTCACTAAGGGCACCGAATCATCGATCACATACGGCATCAGGCCCGACGTCTGGGCCCGCATATAGTCAGGCATCGAAAGGCCTTCCGCCACGCGCACCAGCATCACGGTTAATGCCTCAGGCAGTATTAACGGCAGCAGTTGGGAAAAGACCGCGGGAAAGAACGACCTCATCAGGTTGAGAGCGTCGGACACCCAACCATTGTGCGCATCAACTGGTCCATCCCCAACGGCATTGCCACTATCAGCTCAGATTACATTGTCCACATTCAGATCCGTAAACCTCTTCAGCAGTGTCATCAGAGCGATCACAGTATCAAAGACAGCCTACTTTGTCAGTGCGCATCCGAACCTAAGGATGGGGACTGGGACCTGCATAACCCAGCTGCTCGGCAGCGTACCGCGCGAGGCACACCGTCGCGCGGGCAACGACCCAGCGACTCCCCGTTAAAGTGCGGGGCATTGCACCCGTTAAACTGCACTTAACCTATGGCTCCTACTGAAGGCCCGAGCTGCGCCCGGCCCAGGATACCACCCTCACCTTCAATTGGGGCACCCGCGGGCGACCTGGCCCCCTACGCAGCCGCCCGCGAGTGCTGAATGACTTAGACCTAGATCAGATGGCAGATGACGTCGACATACTGGCAATCGCGCGGTGCTACTTCGCGGGACTCTAGGGCGCGTGGCTGGAGATGTAGGCGGGCATCGCACGGCAACGTGCTTTCAATCGACTGTGGACTGCGGAAGAGAAGTCATGTAAGGGGTAGTCCCCCGGTTAACCATGATCATATAGCCCTTTGCTTTCGCAGCACCAAGTGGACCTTGGAAGGCTGCCTGGGGCGTTTGGCCAACATGGCCGGCACAGAATACGATAACAGTGCAACTCCTTGACTATCCAGCGGTGATCCGTGATCCTAGCGGCGATTGCCGGAGTGCGCCGCAACCAGTGTTGTCCCCGTCCTGGTATGACCAGTGCAAGTTGTAAATGTGCGGACGCAATGAAGCCACTGTTGCGGCAAGCACTTCTGAGAACCGGGATAAGTCAATGCGTTGCTGCCCAGGAACGGTAGCGTATCGCCGCATCCGATGGCCGCCTTGCCCCTAGGCATGAAGGGCAGCCGTTCCCAGCTCGCCCAGATCACCAGATCGACGATCTCAGCCTCCGAGATCGGCAGCACCACCGCATCAGCTAAGGGGTTACCGAGCAAAGGCTTGATCAAGCTCGGCATCTCACCGACATCGTAGCTGTAGAGCTTGCGCTCACCGCACCGCCTAATCGATCACTCACCAGAGTGCTGCGTCAACCACGCCGTCTTCTCTGCTGTTGGGCCGCTCCTAACCGCCTCCTACAAGGTAGATGGGGAATCACGCAAGGCCGGCGCGACGGAGAAGCCGAGCCGTGGGGCGACACAACAACAGAGCAGATAGGTTCAGCAGCGAAACAAAAAAACGGCATCAGCTGGAAAACCGAGGCGTTTGAGTTATAATGCCGAAGGTGGGAGTCGAACCCACATGGGCTGAGCCCGAGCGAGTTTGAGTCGCTTGCGTCTGCCTATTCCGCCACTTCGGCTTGCGGTTAAGTATAGTCAAATTCCAAAGAGCGTCAAGTATGCTGCAGTCAGCAGCCACTTGTCGCAACACCCAAAGCAGGCTTATGAGCTCACCTGAGACGTGGGATGAGGAGACGTTGGTACGCGCCGCCCAGCGCGGCGATCTTAACGCCTTTAACGAACTCATTCTGCACTATCAAAACCAAGTTTACAACCTCGCATATCACATTATGCGCGATCCTGCGTCTGCTGATGACGCGACGCAGGAAGCTTTTATCTCTGCCTATCGCGCCCTGGATGGTTTTCGCGGGGGCTCGTTTCGCGCGTGGTTGCTGCGCATCGTCACTAACGCCTGCTATGATGAGTTGCGACGTTTGAAGCGCCGCCCCAAAGTCTCCTGGGAAGACTTTGGCGAGATGGAGGAGGAGGCCAATCCCCACCTTGTAGATGAGGGCGCCCGGCCAGAGGAGACGGTCCAGCAACAGGAGCTGGGCGCGCTCATCGATCGCTGCATCGCTATGCTGCCCGATCACCATCGTACTACGCTGGTATTGGTGGACCGGATGGGCTTGAGCTATGAGGAGGCGGCAAGGGTGATGAACGTCGCGCTAGGGACTGTCAAATCCCGTCTAGCGCGCGCTAGACGGGAAATGCAGGAGCTCTTGCAGGCGCAGAAGGAACTTTTGCCCGCTCGCTATCGTCTATAGGATAGCCGTAGTGGGGGAGGAAAACGAACGATGACGGAAGAGACGTGGAGCGTGGTGGAGGTCTCAGCGTATCTGGATGGGGAATTGGAGCCCCAACGCCAGGATGCGTTTGAGGCCGCCATAGAACGCGATCCCAACCTGCGACGTCGCGTCCAGGAGATGGAAGGGGTCGTGGCGATGGTCCGCGCCGCGCCGCAGCGAGAGGCCCCAAGAAACTATTTGCTGACACCCGCGATGGTCGAGGACGCCAAGCCCCAATCCAAGCGACGCAGAGCCGGTTTGCGGATGCCGTTACTGGTGATGCGCCTGGCGACCTCGTTGGTGACGCTGGCCTTCGTGGCCACCTTCGGGCTGACGCTGCTGCAACAAGGGTATCTGCCCAGCGCGATGGCGCCGACCGCAGTGGATGAAGCATCCGAGGCCCCGTGGTTGATGGCGCCTGAACCAGAAAGCCGTCCGGCGCCCGAATTGGAAGCAGCCGACGTACAGACTGAAGCGCTGTCCACAGACGCTGAGGCCACAGTCGCTGTTGAGGAAGAGTTGGCGGCTCCAATGCCGGAAGCCGATGCGCCGAGGGAGGTGGGTGAGGATCTCGATCCAGAGGAAATGGAGAAACCCGTCGGCATCTTGGAAGCAGAGCCGATCGAGGAGCTGCCAGCCGAGGCTGAGGATACAGCCGAGATTGAGTCAGAAGCTTTGGAGCGCGCGCCGGCACCAGAGGTAGAGGAGGCCGAGCCCGCCCATGTCAGCGCGCTGACAAGACGGATCCGTCCGCCGCTCTGGCTCTCGATTGGCCTAGGCTCGATGGCCGTCGTGATGATTGGGATCACTGTGTGGCTATCGCGGCGCGAGCTCGGCTGAGGACCCCGCGCTTGATGCGAACCCCGCGGATCCTGCTACCTGTCCTCGTCATGCTGCTTATCAGTGCCTGTGGAGCCGCCGCAACCTTCGACGGGCCACACCGCCTCATCGCGCAGGATACGGTGCCGTCGCCGATGGTGCCGTCGCCGACGACGGGTGTGCCGACGACGACCACAACACCAGCCACCGCCACAGCAACGCAGCCGGCGATGCCGACTGAGACTCCGCTTCCAGCCCCCACCAACACCCCGGCGCCCTCCCCGACGCCAACCGCCACCTATCCTCCGCCGCCGGAAGCGCTTCACGTTCCGATTCTAATGTACCATTACGTCTCCGAGCTGCCTCCCGATGCCGATATCTACCGGCGGGACCTAACGGTGACACCGGAGCGCTTCGAGGCCCAGCTGAGTTATCTGCAAGAACAGGGCTATACCAGCGTGACTCTTTCCGACATCTACGAAGCTCTAGCGCTCGGGAAGCCTCTACCGGCACGACCCATCGTGCTCACCTTTGATGATGGGTACAAGGATGCCTACACGCACGTTCTGCCGCAACTGCTAGCCCACGACTTTGTCGGTGAGTTCTTCGTGCTGGTGACCCCCTCGCATTATGAGTCTCCAGGCTATATCACTTGGCAAGAGATGCGAACTATGGCGGAGGCGGGGATGTCAATCCAAGCCCACGGACGGGATCACTACGACCTCACAAACCGCTCCTACGACTTCTTGGTCTATCAGATCCTGGGCGCCCAAGAGGGTATTGAGGCACACACAAATCAGCCGGTGCGTTTCTTCTGTTATCCGTCCGGGCGCCACGATGCTGATGCCCGGGCCGTCGTGGAATCCGCCGGTTATTGGGGCGCCGTCACCACCGCGTGGGGCACCGAGCTGCGGCTGGACAACCGATACACCTGGCCCCGGATTCGGGTCCGCGGCGCTTGGGAGATCGCCGACTTTGCCGCTGTGATGGAGGGCCTGAGCCTGCGAAATTGAGATATCTGGTTAAAGACGAACACCGCCACACCAGAACCGCACGCTGCTATATGATAAGACAGCGAGGGACAGGATGAAGAGACCGCTGATCGCCGCCCTGATGCTGTTGGCCCTGGCATGCCACTTCCCCGGATTCCCGGGGAGCGAATTCCAACCCCAGGCCACAGCAACGCCGACCTTCGGTGAAGGATTCCCCGAGGATCCAACACCCCAACCGGTAGAGCCGAGCCCGACCCCGCCGACCACAGCAACGCCGGATAATGAGGGGGCAGATCTCGTCCCGACACCTACAGTAACGCCGACCAACACACCGACCCTCACGCCCAGCCCGGAAGCCATTGAACCGGGGCCCCCTTTGACCTTTCAAGACCCGGCTTGGGAGTTATTGATGTGGTCCCGGATTCCGGACACCAACGATTGGCAAGGGACCATCCGGCTCTACGTCAACGGGGGCACGCCGCCCTATCGCTCCCAATTGGAGGATCAGCCCATCGTTCAGGACCTCGACGTTCCGGCTCGCTGGCGCCTCTGCTCGGCGATGCCTGCGACGGTCAGGGTCTGGTCGGCCGACGAGCAGATGGCACAGACTACGATCTGGGTACCCGGGGTGGGCTGCCCGGAGAACAACTGAGAAGGAGACACATTGAACGAGGCCATTTTCAAACGCCACCGGCAGTTGAATGCATGCCCACCAGCGTTGCTCTTCTACATCGTCTACCGTCGGCTTGTAGAGCAGGGATTTGCGCCGACCCGGCTATGGGTCAAGGACAAGATCGCCCGCCGAACGGAGGGGTTCTCGCCGCCTAATCTGAGTGAAGTGGCCCCGAATCTCTACGTCGGCGGGCAGCACCGTCAGCGCGGGCTGCAGGCGATGCGCGATCTGGGGATCACCGCGGTAGTCAACATGCGGGAGGAGTTCGACGATGCGTCGAGAGGGTTGGGACTGGACCATTACCTCTGGCTGCCCACCACCGACGACACGCCGCCTACGGTGGAGGATCTGGCGCAGGGCGCTGTGTTCATCCACGAGCAGCGCTCAGCCGGCCGGGGTGTCTACATACACTGCGCATCCGGCGTCGGTCGCGCGCCGACGATGGCCGCGGCCTACCTCGTCGCTCAGGGCGCCACGCCACACCATGCCTGGGAAACTCTTCGCGAAGGTCGGCCCTTCGTCCGCCCGACACCGCCACAGAGAGCGGTGGTCAAGACCTTTGCAGAGCAAGTCCGGTCCTCGGGGCACACTGAGGACGAAAGGGCTTCCCCAAACCAGAGGGTCGTCGCTTCGGCTGCGCCGGAAGAGGAACAAGGACTGTGAACCACCGAGCCTTCTCCAAAGGAGCCGATGATCTCGCGCACCGCCGTCAGCTGGCGTATGAGCGCATCGCCGAGGATGCTCACCTGACCGGCGATCTCACCGATGCACCGGCACATATGCTGCTGAGCTGGGCCGAGGCGCAAGTCCGCCGCCTGGTGGCGGCGACCAAGACGTTGGATGAGGAGACAGCCTGGCAGCAGCTCGATCCCCAGTTGCGCGACCTACGCCGCCAGATGCGCGCGGCAGCGAAGGTGGCTGCAGACACGGATAATCCCACGGCGAGCCTCCGCCAACAGCTTCTACCTCCCAGACCCACCGAAAAGGAAGATGACAAAACGTAGATCGAAGCGAGCGTTCAGCCTCAAGGACCTGCTGCTCTCTCTGCTCCTGCTCATAGTGCTGTGGGCTGCGGGCAGCTTCCTGGACATCGATCTTCTCTCCAGGTCGCGTGTGGTGCAACACGAACCCACCGGCACCCTGCAGGTCACTTTCACCGCCCCGCAGTTTCCGGAGGATGGGACCGCCCGTTTCGGCGGCCTCGATGAGCGTCTAGCGAAGGCGATCGACGGGGCGGAGCGAAGCGTGGACGTGGCCGCCTTTGTGCTGGATCTGACGCGCGTCACCGACGCTATGATACGGGCGCACCAGCGCGGCCTACGGGTGCGGTTGGTAACCGACAGCGACTATGCCGACGAGTACGGGCCCACGACACTGAACGCAGCCGGGGTCCCGGTGGTCACCGACGAACGTTCGGCCTTTATGCACAACAAGTTCGTGGTCATTGATGAGCAGGAGGTCTGGACAGGCTCATGGAACTTGACCTACAACTGCACCTATCGCAATAACAACAACGTCGTCATCGTGCAGTCGACCCGACTGGCGGATAACTACACCGTGGAGTTCGAGCAGATGTTCGTAGATCGACAGTTCGGGCCAACCGCGCCGAACCTGACGCCCCACCCGCTCATCGATCTCGACGGTGTGCTGATTGAGACCCATTTTGAGTCGCAGGGTGACGTGCGTGAACGCATCATCGACCTCATAGAGGAAGCTAGCACCAGTGTGCACGTAATGGCCTTTGTCTTCACCGACGATGCCATCGCCGAGGCGATCATCGCCAGGCACGCTGCTGGGCTGGAGGTCTCCGGCGTAGTGGAGGCCCGCAACGCCGGGGGGCTGGGAACCAGCTATCCGCTGTTTGAGCGAGCTCGCGTGGATATTCTGCTGGACGGCAACCCCTACAACTTGCACCACAAAGTGATTATCGTGGACGGCACCATCGTAATCACAGGCTCCTACAACTTCAGTGCCAGCGCTGCGGAACGGAACGATGAAAATGTCCTTATCATCCACAGCCCCGCGGTTGGTGCGCGCTATCTGGAGGAGTTCCGAAGGACCTACCGTGAGGCGGAGACCGCTTTGGAGAGCAGCTTCGCGCCTCTTACGCCGGGTGCCGGCGATGAGAGCTGGGCCAGCCAGTTGGTGATCAGCATCAAGGAGGTTGAATTATGACAGAGCAATCCGCCCAACACCCCAGGGGATGGCAATGGGTTGCCATGCTCGTAGCCGCAATTCTGGTGTTGCTGTTGACGTGTGCGTTCAGCATGCTGTGGGGCGGCGCGATCGGGTTTGTCCTGGGCCGCGCCAGTGCGCCGCGTGGGCCCTACGCCCCCGCACTCCCCGAACGGCAGATCCCGCCGATCCCGGAGCCGTTGCCAATGCCACCGCTGGACGCCCCAAGGCCCTATCTAGGCGTGACCTTTCAGATGACGGAGGCCGGCGCCTTAATCCGTCAAGTGGTCGTCGGCAGCCCAGCAGACGTCGCCGGCGTGGAAGTCGGCGAGATCATCACTCACGTGGACGGCCAGCGAATCACCGAGGCGCGACCCTTGGACCAGGTCATCTTGGCCTACAGCCCTGGCGATCGCATCGGGCTCACGCTCTTGCGCAACAGTCAGGAGAGGCAGGTGCGCGTGCGGCTCGGTTCGCGAATGCCAATGGAGATGCCACGCCAGGAAAATCCCTTTGAGCTACTGCCAGGAGGCAGCGGTTAGCGGCAGCGCGCCATCAGAGTTGACGGTGCTGTAGCAACGTCTCGTAGAGTGCCGCGATCTGGGCGACCATCTGACGGACGTCGAAGTCCCGCAAGGCGAACTCGCGCCCTCGCTGGCCTAGGGCTGCCCGCAGGTCGGGGTCGGCCAACAACCGAACGCAGTAGTCGGCCATCAGCGCCAGCGCACCGGGCGCGCAGAGAAAGCCGGTCTTTCCGTGGATGACGGCCTCCGCTGTCCCGTCAGCACGGTTGACGACGACGGGGACGCGCATCGCCAGCGCCTGGGGGATAACGCGCGGCAGGCCCTCCCATAGGGAAGTTAGCAGAAAGACATCTATCGCCGCGAGCATCCGCGGCACGTCCCGCCGCAGCCCGGTGAGCACGGTGCGATCGGCGATCGCCTCCGCCACCAATGCCGCCTCCACCTCGCTGCGCAGGGGCCCGTCGCCAACCAGCAGAAATCGGGCTTGGGGCATCGCCCGCGCTACCTCACCCGCCACGCGCACCCAATCTAGCGGGTTCTTCTGCGCCGAGAAGCGGCCCACGTTGCCCAGGATCGGGGCATCAAGCGGCAGGCCCAGCTCCCGGCGAACGACGACGCGATCCACGTTAGCTGGGTCGAACGCGTCCAGCGGTATGGCGCTGCGGATGAGGTGGTACTGCGTCGATCGACCAATACCCTTGCCCAGTCCTTTGTCGATATCGGGTTTGGCAACCACGATCATCGCGTCGGTGAAAGAGGCGGCGAGGCGCTCTAGCAGGATGAAGCCACGCCGCTTGAGCGGGGACATATGGTCGTGGAAGGACCACCCGTGGATAGTATGGACAATGATAGGCACGCCGGCCAACTTGGCGGCGATGCGTCCCAGGATACCGGCTTTGGAACTGTGGGTGTGTACGATGGTGTAGCCGCGCTGGCGCATCCACCGGGTGAGCTTCCAGAGCGTTAGGAGATCACGGGGAGGGCTGATCTGGCGCACGAGCGACGGCAAGATGGTAAGGGGAATACCTCGGGCGCGGACCTCCTCGATAAGGCTGCCCTCGGCGCCGGTCTGAGGGCCGGAAAGCACCTCCACGCGGAAGCGGTCGGAGTCGAGCAGGGCGGCGGTGTACATCGTGTTCTCTTGTGCCCCGCCGACGATCAGGCGGGTGATGGGGTGGAGGACGGGCAAAGGGGTCACGACAATCCTTTTTCTGCCAGGAGTTGCTCATAGAGCGATTCAGTCTTACAGACCATCTGCTCAACAGAGAAATGCTCCGTCACACGCTGGCGCCCGGCATGGCCCATGCGCTGGCGCAAGGCAGGATCTTGCAGCAGGCGGAGGATCCCCCCGGCCAATGCTTGAGGATCCCGCGGAGGCACGAGGAGACCGGTCAGGCCGTCCACAACCACGTCCGGTGTGCCGCCGACAGCGGTGGCAACGACGGGCAACCCAGCAGCCATAGCTTCGAGCAGAGCATTTGACATCCCCTCCCAGTCCGACGTAAGCACAAACACATCCAGTGCTGCTAGCCACGGAAGCACATCTTGCCGATGACCGACGAAATGTACTTGGTTCCAGAGGCCCCTCTGATCAGCGATGGCTACCAATCGTGCACGCTCAGGGCCGTCGCCAACGATGGCTACATGAACATCAGACAAGTAAGCCACCGCCTCGAGCAGAACATCAACCCTCTTCACTGGACGCAGACGAGTAACAGTTCCAATCACTACCGCATCTGTGGACAAACCAAGTTTTGACCTGACACCTTGGACTGCCGGCAGATGACTGAGATTCTGCACATCAACGCCGTTGGGAACAACGACCGTCTTCCCCCGGGGAATACCAATCTGACGCACAACAAAGTCCTCGACCTGTTGCGAGACACACGTGATCCGGTCTGCAAAGGGATGGGTGCACCGATTAAGCACATAGCGCCAACGTCTCTCCTGACCCATAGTCCGTTCAGCCGAAATGACAATAGGAATGCCAGCTAGGCGTCCCACAGTCCGCCCAAGGATGTTGGCGTGAAACATCCAAGTATGCAGTATGGTCGGACGCTCTTGGCAGAGCAAACGATGCAGTCTCCAGAAAGCATCTATCCGCCATTGAGCGGTCATCCCCAGATCGATGACAAGCACTCCTAATTCACGAATCTCCTGGGCCACAGTGCTGTCACCATTGTATAAACAAACAACCTTTGGCGAGAAGCGCTTGCGATCGAGATGCGCCAGCAGACGAGCTAAGGCTTTCTGCGCACCGCCGGTGTCAAGTTCAGTGATGAGGTAGAGAATCGAGGATGTATCCATTCCAGATCTCACTGACTACGCCTGGCACTTAACCACTGAGAGACCAATTCCCGGCAGAGCCAAAGATAATTCCTGGCATCCATAGCGCAGCGCACCAAAGTACAACAGGAAAACTCTGCGAGCGCCGGAAAATCTCTTGACAGAAGCGCATAAACAAAGATCTGTGAGTCAATACGATGGCGTGTGCCGGGTTCTGCGGCGATCAAGGCCCAGTATTTATCTCGAAACAGCTGATAACCTAGCAACTTATTGTGCCAGTTGACCGAGATGCGGCCCGGATGACCCCGGCGTATATAAACCAATATCTCAGGCACATAATCGATCTTTGCCATCTGGGCCAACCGTACATATAGTTCCACATCCTGCCGCGCCGGGAATCGCTCATCGAAACCTCCCGTTTCCCTTAGAAGCGTACGGCGAACAACTACTGTGCTCAGACCGGTGATCACATTTTGGTACAGCAATGCTTGGGCTAGACGGCCCGACTTTTCGGGCATCATCTTTGACAGTACGCGCTCTCTCCGGAAATCGTAGATCGCGTAGCCAGTGTAAATCAGGCCGACGGCGGTCTCGACCTCCTGGATTCTCGCGTGTTGCTTGGCCAATTTATCCGGGAGCCACACATCGTCATCATCCAGAAAGGCAACCCATACTCCGCTAGCTCCGAAAATGCCCGTGTTCCGCGCCCCAGCAGCGCCTCGATTACGGTCATTCAGAACGTACCGAATTCGCGGATCATCGAGCGACGATACGAGATCACGAGTTCCATCAGTGGATGCGTCATCAACTACGATCAACTCGAAATCGTCGAAAGTTTGCAGCAGCACGCTTTCGATCGCCTGATGAAGTAACTCGCGACGGTTATAGGTTGGTATAATGACGGAGAATGTGGTCATCGGACACCAACTTTGAGTCTCAGATCCTGCATCAGGAGCCAGAACACCGTCCACCAATGTATATAATGCAACATAAGACGCAGAAAAACCAATCTTAAGCGAAGCCCAATACCAAGATCGTCCTGACCTATAAACGCAAGCAAATCTGTGTAGGGCCAGATAACCAACCACTTAGCCAAGTAGGCTGGCCCATATCGCTTCAGGCGATGAAAACGTGTGAGCCCATATCCACCTTTTGTTGTTCGCACCACTTTTTTCACGAGTTGCGTTATGGAGTGGCGAGCGGGATGATTGACCAG